>NZ_PJAV01000006.1:0-6381 GCF_002836695.1 Pseudoalteromonas sp. 78C3 | reverse complement strand
AAGGTTTGGCAGATAGTCGAAAATCAATGAAATAGTGTAGCTTGGAGGAGGGGTAAGTTTAATAGCAAATAGTTTACTTAACATAGATAACCTATCTGTATTATTATTAGTACAAACACATTAAGATTTCAAACATAAGTTAAAGTATTGCAATTAAACTTAGTAGTAAAATTAGTTCCTATCTTGGTAAATATTCCCTCTTTTGTTAATTTCTCTCATTGCCTCTTGGTTTTTTTTGCGTCTTTCTTCTGCCAACTCTTTTGACATGCATGTACGCTTTTTAATATTACTACCTGTCACCGCTATTTTTTCGCATGCCATATTTTCATTACTGCTTAGAGAGTCTTCACTCAGTGAACTACAACCAGATAGAAATAGTAAATTTAAAATGATTATCAGCTCTATTTAGCTATCAACGATATCGACCATACGAAAACTAAAGCCATATCACCGCAGACGAACGGTATCTGCGAACGCTTCCATAAAACGATATTGCAAGAGTTTTATCAGGTGACATTCCGTAAAAAACTATATAGTTCACTGGATGAATTACAGAAGGATCTAGACGAATGGATGGTTTACTAAAATAATGACTGAACTCATCAGGGGAAAATGTGCTGTGTAGAACAACATTAGAAAAATTATTAGACGGAAAATCGATTTAGGCTGAGAAAAGTTTAGCTCAAATCTAAACTGACAGTCACCGATTAATAAACGGGTAACTGTCAGATCGAGTCTGATCTAGTACATTTAATAACTGGCGAGTATCTCATTTAGAGCAAATTCGATGGGTGATTGATTTCTTATTAATCACACTAATACAGTTAATAGCTTTAAATTAAAAAACCCATAGTGAAATTCACTATGGGTTTTATTTAGCTGTAACTTAAAGTTAGAACTTCAGATTAAAGCTTACATGAACAAAGCGACCTAGCGTGTCATAAAAACCTGCAACTGTGTTTGCATTAGAAGCTACAGTATTACCAACTAACGGTGGCTCTTTATCGAAGATATTATTCATACCGCCAGTAAAGGTTAAATGCTCGTTATATGAGTAGCTACCTGAAACATCAATAAAGTTATATGCTTCAATACCGCCATCATCAATTAATAACGTATCTGCAGTTCCTTCATAATCTACAGATCCGTAATAACGCCATTTAACACCAACACGCCAATCATCGCGTAGGTAATTTACATTAGCCGTGTGACGCCATTTTGGAGATGCAAAACAGTCTGTACTAATAGTGCCTGAACAATCGTAAGCTAATTCCGCATCACCTAAAATAGGTTCAACTTCTTTTTGAATGCTGTAGTAACCATTAATATCAAAGTTTAACGCACCTTCTTCTAGGTCCATTTTGTAAGCTGCTGTAAAGTCAACACCTTCCCATGTTTGACCACCAATGTTATCGCTCAAGTTTGTAACGAAACCAGCTTGGCCTAACCATAAGCTGCCAGATGGGCTACGAGTAACATTGTCACAGAAGAATGCATCGCCTGTTTCAGCACAGTTGTTAATAATTCTTTCTGCACCTACAACACCAATTACTTTTTCAATTTCAATTTTGAAATAATCAATTGAGAAGTTAAATCCATCTAATGGATTTGCAACTAAACCGATTGTGATTGTATCGCCTTCTTCTGGCTCAAGTAACTGATTACCACCAGCGAACTGATTATATTGACCAGCTGGAGACTCACCAATACCGCCGTACTGTGAAGCACTTACACCTGTATTAGCACATTGGCTAGCAGAATAAGTTGGACGGTCACCTACAGCAGCAGCATTTGGATCACCAGCACAAGGGTCATCACCACTCCACAAGCTAATGCTTTGTGCAGAAAATAACTCACCAACATTTGGTGCACGCACAACTTTTGCATAACTTGCTCTTAATTTGTATGCATCTGCAATCGTGTAATCTGTACCAATTGAGTATGTAGTATCTGAACCTGTTGTTGAATAATCAGACCAGCGAGCAGCAGCAGATACATTTAATTCATCAAGTACAGGAATTTGTAATTCACCATAAACTTCATTTACATCAATAGCACCATACAAGCTCGGAGAAGGACCACCTTGACCTAGCAGTTGACCTTCTTCATAAACAGTATCTGAAACACGTTCGTAATCTTGCTCACGACGCTCAAAACCGAACACTGCAGCGATAGGAGTTGATGCTGTTGGTAATGTCCAATCAAATTCACCAGTAACATAACCGCTATAAATAATTTGCGTTACTAAGCCTGTTTGTGTTCCAACACCAGCTAATTGTGCTGCCTGCTCTGCGGTAACACCATCTAGTTCAAATACGTTGTATAATAAACAACCATCTGCAGTATCACACTCTGTACCTACAGCACCAACGCGTGGAGCAATTTTCGGCGAAAGTAAATCATTTTTATAAACTGAGCTTGATGTTGTTGCAGAGTAGTTATAGCTAATATCGTAAGACCAGCTATCGTTAATCTCACCTTCCATACCGGTTAAGATTCTGTATGACGTATGCTCAAGGTTATCTTCTCGTGGACCACCTTCAACGTTACGCTTACCAATATAAGCAACAAATTGATCATCGCCGTCTTGGCTAAATAAAGTTTGTAGCTGTTCTTTTTGAAGATCAGATAACAATGGGTTGTTATAATCGAATAAGATTTCTTCGTTATAAAAAGTACCAGATTCAGCAATTTGGCCAGCTGTTCTGTTGTGCATAAATGAGAATTCTAAATACGGTCTAAAGTGCTCATTTATTTCGTAATCAATAAATGTACCAAACGTAAAGCGCTCATTTGGACGTAAGAAGTGGTTTACCGGTGCAAAGTTATAACGGTAGCCATCATCTTCCATAAAACCTTGGCCATTTGGATTCAAATAACCAAAAAGATTCTGATCGTAATCAACTTCACCATCTACAACCGGATAAATATCAAAATGAGGATTTGGTGTTGTAGCAGAACCACTACATGATTGACCATTACCACCCAAAGCACACGATGAGTAGTCGCGAGTACCTTGTACTAATTCGTTCTGACGGTTATAAGTAACATAACCTACGGCATGACCTTTTCCGCCATCAAATCCACCACCAACAGTAAAGTCGATGCTGTAAGCTTTACCATCGATTCCAGTATTACCTGTATCGTAGTCATAGCCTTTATCATCCATCAAGCCTTGCATGTATTTATTATCATTGTTGTGCTGGAAGCCAGATGTACCCACATTTAGTGAAATACCATCAAACTCATCATCCATAACAAAGTTAACAACACCAGCTACGGCATCTGCACCGTATACTGCAGCTGCGCCACCTGTTAGCACATCAACGCGTTTAATTAAAGAGGCTGGGATTTGGTTAATATCAGCAACTTGAGACGTTATGCTACCGGCCTGCATTCTACGACCATTAATTAACACTAGGGTTCTGTTTGAGCCTAAGCCACGTAAATCAACAGTTGCAGTACCTGTTGCGCCATTAGCTAAAAATGAACTTTGAGCAGCTTCTATTTGTGGAAGTTGATTTAAAACATCTTCAACACGAGTAAAACCACTTAACTTAATTTCTTCAGCAGTCATTACTGTTACAGGGCTAGATGTTTCTAAGTCAGTTCTTTTAATTCTAGAACCAGTAACTTGAATACGCTCTACTTTCTCTATTTCATCTTCAGCTGCAAAAGAATTTGCTGAAAAAACAGCTGTTGAAGCTGCGCCAAAAGCAAGTGCAATACGCACCGCTTTAGCTACTTGATTATTTAACATTTGATTCTCCCTGGTGTCACTACTTAATCGTAGCAATCATTATTTATTTATTTTTATAGTTACAGTTAGTTAACAGTAACTAAAACAAATAATAAACAAAAACCACTAAAAAGCCAATAAAAGTTAATGGGATTTTGCAAAAAAGAAGATTAAAACGATATAAAGAATAAATAACGAGCTAAATTAGAATTAATTACAAATATGCAGGTTAAAAACCCAAGATAATTGCCATTTTGGGTACAGTCAAAATAGCCCCCCTTGAAAACCTAACCCTAAAGCAACATTTGAGTTCACTATAAGACCAATCATTTCAATTAACGGTACAATCTGTTTTTCTACATAAATTGCATAGTCATAGCTATGAAAGCCTTGATACAGTTCAACTCCAGCAGTTGTGTAAACGAATGTAACAAATTCCCCCCTATTGACCGTAAATTCGCTATTTTTTTTCTGGTGTTTTTTAACTGCTTGAACATGAGGGGGGATATTTTTTTTATAATCGATTAAGTTTTGACCTAATCTCTTTTTAAAAATGAGTAAATGATCAAAATCACCTTGGTATAACTTTGTTGTATAGTCTTTAACAAGGTCATTTATATTTAAATTTCCATCAAAAAGACTAGTAAATAGGTCGAACTGGAATTGTTGAGCAAGTTTAGTCCAATCACTTCTTACTGTTTCTAATCCTTTAAATACTAGTTTTGATTCGTTTGGTTTAATTAATTTACCGACATAGCGCTTTTTAGAGCCAACTAGCTTCCCCCTTATGGTTGGCAAAAAGAAAGGGCTATAAAGAGATTCAAATTCTATTTCTAAATGACTTGTTAAGTTGTGCGTTTGTTTAATCTCGTTAATCCAATCTGTAGTTATCTTTTTAGCTAAAAACACGCCAATTTCATTACACTCGTCGTGGGTTAAATCATCATCCAACTTAATAAATGTAGAATCGGTATCACCATAAATAACGCTATAACCAAGCTCTTCTATCCACCTTTTAGTTTGTAGCATTATTTCGTGCCCTCTTAACGTAATAGAGCTAGATAACCTAGGATCGTAAAACCTGCACCCTTTTGAGCCTAAAACACCATATAAGCTATTCATTATTATTTTAATTGCTTGAGAAAGCATTTGATCTTGATTGTCTTTGGCGAGCTGCCTTTGGGACGCTAAGCTTTTAACAAGTAAAGGTAAGTGATGCTTGTCTCGCGAGAATAGGGCTTCATTAAAACCCTGCACACTTTGGTTTGGATTTTTTAAACCTTCTATCAGTCCAAGTGGATCAATGTAGAAAGTTTGCATAATACTGGGGTACAAGCTTTTAAAATCTAAAACAATGACATTTTTATAAAGCCCAGGAATAGACTCCATTACATAACCGCCTGGGCTTTCAAATGTAAGTCCATGATCGCCCATATTAGGGGCAACATAACCGCTGCGATGCAGTAATGGTAAATACATATTAATAAAAGCAGCGACAGAGCCGCCCTTTTTTTCAAGCTCTAATCCTGTGAGCTTTGTTCTTATAATAGAAAAATCGAGTAGCTTTAATTTATCAAAAATTTTATTTACCAAAATACAATCTTGTCGATTATATTTTGCTAAAGAAAGCTTATCTTCATTAAATTGCCTAATAATTTCCTGCAGACTATTAGCCGTGTCTATTAATTTGGACTCACCCAACACTTGATTTGAAACATTAGCTAAAGAAAAGCTCTCAAAACTATATGTACCATTTTTTAAAGTGTCTATTCCATCAACCACACATCGCCCAGGGATCGATACTCGAGTAAAGTGTCCTTTACGAACATATAAAGGTTGATCTCCCCTACCCAGTAATAACTTAATGCCTAGTGCTTCCGCTCTTTCATGAATAACCGAA
Source organism: Pseudoalteromonas sp. 78C3 (assembly GCF_002836695.1). Classification (NCBI taxonomy): domain Bacteria; kingdom Pseudomonadati; phylum Pseudomonadota; class Gammaproteobacteria; order Alteromonadales; family Pseudoalteromonadaceae; genus Pseudoalteromonas; species Pseudoalteromonas sp. 78C3. The sequence continues at coordinate 742 of NZ_PJAV01000006.1, read as the reverse complement.
AAATCGAACTCAATTACATTCCAGCCAATTATGACATCAGGATCGCTAAGCTTAATAAAATGCTCGACCCCCCTTAACAGCTCAGCCTCATCTACACACCAAATAATATCGAACTCTAGGTTTTCAGCTTCTCTATCTGGCTCGCCAATCATTAAAACACAGTCTAAATTACAGCCCACAAGTCCAACAGAAAACAAAACGCCACTTTCGTTACATTCAATGTCTAACGAGAGTTTATTAAGAGCTGGGGAATACTCATCATTTGCTTTTAATTTTGCCTCTGTTACTAATGTATAACCATTTTGATAAAAAACATTACCCGTTATCCAAGCACCTCCTTTTATAAAGCGCTCCATTAGGTAGCGCTCTATTGGTCGAATATCTTCTTCAAATAATACAACTCCACGTTGCTTTAAAGCTTTAGCAGCAGAATAAAAATGTTTAAGTGATTTGAAGTAGCAGGCCGACATATCTTCTTGCTGAAAGTTTTTTAACCCAAGACTTTTAATATTAAAGATAAGTGACTCAGCTGCTAATATTTCATGCGCTATTTCAGCATCTTTACTTTTGATAAAAAACAGCGCATTTTCGTTAACTGATATAGTTTTTATAGGCCCTTTATCACTGCAAAACCACGCTTCGTAGCAGATGCCGTTAGCAGTATCATAAGCATGAGAAGAAACAATAAAACCGGCTGTTAAGTACATTATTACTAAACCTTATTCATATATATGTAAGTTTT
>NZ_PJAV01000005.1:0-6436 GCF_002836695.1 Pseudoalteromonas sp. 78C3 | reverse complement strand
TGTGAAAGTAGGACATTACCAGGCTTCAAATTGTAGAAAGCCCGAATTTAACGATTCGGGCTTTTTTACGTCTGCAGAAAAGTGAAATGCGCACAATTAATACACACTCACATCAACACCCATCACGTAGGGCGGGCGAGCGCAGCGACTCCCAACGTTAAAATCACAACAAAACCCCTCAATATCTACAGTAGCATTTGCTACGTGACTCTCCACCGCTGTGGGTACTGCGTAGCGCACCGACTTCATATTGTAGAGAGCCCGTATCTAACGATTTTTTTACGTCTGCAGAAAGTAAAACGTGAGCCAATAACGAATAATCTATACCGTAACATCATCGAGTAATTACATTTAATACCTTAATGATCAAACTAGACCCGGAAGGTTCGCGTTTTGAAAAGTGTAGTAAAGTTAAACGTAAGTGAATAGCGTACTACTCACTTAACTATCTTATTCATATTTAATCTTTTTTATTTTTTATAAAAGCTAATTACTTTCATTTCCTTAGATAACAAATTTAATTTTGCTTTGTTACTGTCTTTGATTTAGGATCAAATCAGTTTAAAACCAAGAACTAACAGCCTGTGTATAGATTATTAATTAGCGCCATATCCATTTTATTTTGTTTTTCTGCGTCGGCAGTTGAAGTAACTGATCTATATCAAGATATTTTAAAAGTGGATGACAAAACACGAGACACTCGATTAGCTGCGAGTCGTAAAGCTTTGCTCAATGTTTTAGTGAAAGTAAGCGGTGATGAAACTGCGGATCAAAATAAATTAGCACAGCAACGCACGAAAGATATTTCTGATTATATGCTTAAGTTTGAATATGACGAGAGAGCAAATGGACAATTGAAACTCGTTGTTAAATTTGAAGCTCGAAAGATCAATGCGTTAATCAAAGAGTTAAACTTACCTTTATGGGGAGTACAACGTCCATTAGTCGCAATATGGTTAGGTATTGAAGACAATTGGCGCAGAGAATTAGTAACACAAGAAAGTTACCCGCAATTAGAGCAGTTAATTTATGACAAAGCAGGACGCCGTGGTCTGCCTGTCGTTGTGCCATTACTTGATTTACAAGATAGACGTTTAGTAGGTATTCCTGAGGTATGGGGTAACTTTTCAGAACCAGTAGAAGAGGCCTCTAGACGATACAGTGCTGAGCGAAGTATTACAGCAAGAATGTATAAAGAAGCAGATAGCGAAAATTGGATTTTAGATTGGCGTTTTACTAATGATGATCAATTTGATTCAAATAGATTAACGGGCGATAAGCAGCAAATAGTGAGCCAAATGATTGATACCTTAGCTCGAGGCCTTGCAAGCGAGTACGCTATTGATCCAAATGCTTATTATGAACAAGCCGCGGCCACGCTAACATTAAAAGGCACGCACAGTTTTGTTGATGTTGAATTAGCAAAGCAAAGATTATTGAACTTAAGCGTTGTTACGCAAGTTAAAATTGTTCGTAAAACACCAGAATTTGTAGAATTTAAACTAAACCACACTGGTAACCTAAGCGATCTTAAAAAAGGGTTAGGGTTAGACTCCTCATTTAAAGATTATGAGGATCCACGCGCTTTTTATCATGTTGTTGATAAAAATAGCTTAGAGTATCAATGGATAACGCCATAATGCTAACTTCTGAGCCGATGCAAATGGCATTACCGGTTACCTTGCCGGATGACGAAACATTTGCATCGTACTTTGGTGGGGAAGATTCGTTAGAGGTTAACCATTTAAAAGATAGCTTTTCGAAGTTAGCTAAAAAGTTTCAGTATACTTATTTATGTGGGTTAGGTGATTCGGGTAAGTCTCACCTTTTGTATGCAACCTGCATTAAAGCACAAGAGCGTGGCTTATCTAATATGCTGCTGTCTATGCGCGAAGTAATTGACTTTGGACCTATGGTATTAGACGGTTTAGAAGCACTTGATGTTCTATGTATTGATGACGTGCATTTAGTTGCAGGCAATGATGCATGGGAAAAAGCACTATTCAACTTTTTTAACCGGTTTAACGAACCCGGAAAAATGTTAGTAGTAACTGCCGATTTACTTCCTAGCATGCTTAATATCTCGCTGCCTGACTTAGAGTCTCGCTTAACGTGGGGAACAACCTTTCAAATTCGTTCTATGAGTGACGACGATAAAGCACAAGCACTTGTTAAGCGCGCTCATATGCGCGGGCTTGAATTAAGTGATGAGTGTGCACGCTTTTTACTAACCCGTTTAAGCCGTGATATGCGTGCTTTATTAGATGTACTCGACAAATTAGATCATGCATCTATGGCAGCACAGCGAAAATTAACTATTCCTTTTATAAAATCAACGTTAAAGCTGTAGTAGGTCTAGAATCTAGACCCTTCTTTCAGTTATCATAAGCTATTATCAGAGCGTGTTTACCTTTCCTGATTGGAATTTGTTTAACTTAAGAGTGCTTTAATCGCGTCGTGAGGGCTTTAGCGTAGTATTTATATGCGAAACCCGAACAACAAAGAACGTAGCCTCCGAGATAAACACTTCAAACTGCATGTGTTTGGTCTTTATTTAGCGTTATTGCATCACTTATGTAGGAAACTACAGTCCAATGCTTAACCTTATTTAATAACCAACCACACTGTTGTAAAGCAATCTTGAAAGGCCAACACGCTCTTAAGCAATCACCTTCTGTGAAAGATCAGGTATCGAATGAACTTAGAAAACATATTAGCGCAAGCACTTGAGGCGGTAGCCAGTGCCAGTGAAATAGCGCAGTTAGAAGATATCAGGGTTAATTACCTTGGTAAAAAAGGCGAAATCACTAGCTTACTTAAAACGTTAGGTAAAATAGCACCTGAAGAACGTAAAGAAGCAGGCCAAGTTATAAACCAAGCTAAACAAGATGTACAAACTGCTATCAACGAAAAGCGTGAATTGCTAGCAAGTAAAGCACTTGAAGAAAAACTAGCTGCTGAAACTATAGATGTAACTCTACCAGGGCGTGTTATGCCTACTGGCGGTTTACACCCAGTTACGCGCACTATTGAGCGCATAGAAAGCTTTTTCGGTGAGTTAGGTTTTGAAGTTAAATCTGGTCCAGAAATTGAAGACGATTTTCATAACTTTGATGCGCTAAATATTCCAGAGCACCATCCAGCACGTGCTGATCATGATACCTTTTATTTCAATCCTAAATTAGTACTACGTACACAAACAAGTGGCGTGCAAATTCGTACTATGGAAACTGAGCAGCCACCACTGCGCATTATTTCACCTGGACGTGTATATCGTAACGATTACGACCAGACACATACACCTATGTTCCATCAGGTTGAAGGTTTAATGGTTGATACCGATGTTAGCTTTACTGAGCTAAAAGGTATTTTGCATGATTTTTTACGTAACTTTTTTGAAGAAGATATGGAAATTCGTTTCCGTCCTTCATTCTTCCCGTTTACAGAACCTTCGGCTGAAGTAGATGTTATGGGTAAAGACGGTAAGTGGTTAGAAGTACTAGGCTGCGGCATGGTACACCCAAATGTACTTAAGTCTGTGGGCATTGACCCAGAAAAATACACCGGCTTTGCTTTTGGTATGGGTGTAGAGCGTTTAACTATGTTGCGCTATGGCGTAAACGATTTGCGTGCATTTTTCGAAAATGACTTAAAATTCCTGAACCAGTTCCGTTAAGAGTGAAACAATAAAATGAAATTTAGTGAAAAGTGGTTAAGAGAGTGGGTTAATCCTGCTATTGATACGCAAGCTCTTTCGGAACAGCTTTCAATGGCTGGTCTAGAAGTTGATGGCGTTGAGCCTGCTGCTGCCAAATTTAATGGCGTAGTTGTAGGTGAAGTTGTTGAATGTGGGCAACACCCTGATGCAGATAAACTGCGTGTTACCAAAATTAACGTAGGTGGCGATGAGCTACTTGATATCGTGTGTGGTGCACCAAATTGTCGTTTAGGTATTAAAGTTGCTGTTGCAACTGTGGGCGCTGTACTGCCTGGTGACTTTAAAATTAAAAAAGCCAAACTACGCGGCCAACCTTCAAACGGAATGCTATGTGCTTTTGTTGAGCTAGGTATTAGCGAAGAAGGCGACGGCATTATGGAATTGCCAAGCGATGCACCAGTAGGCACTGATTTACGTGATTACCTAGGTCTTGATGATAATATTATAGATGTTGATTTAACACCAAACCGTGGTGACTGCTTAGGTATAAAAGGTCTAGCACGCGAAGTAGGTGTTTTAAATAGTATTGACGTAAACGTATTAGATATTCCAGCTGTTACTCCAACAATTGATGACAAAGTATCAATTGAGCTAGTTAATGAAGATGCATGTCCTCGTTACCTTGGTCGTGTAATAAAGGGCATTAACCTTGATGCAGAAACACCGCTTTGGATGGTTGAAAAGCTACGTCGCAGTGGCGTACGTTCAATCGATCCGGTTGTTGATGTGACTAACTATGTATTACTTGAACTTGGTCACCCAATGCACGCGTTTGATTTAAATGCGATTGAAGGTGGTATTAAAGTACGTGGTGCAAACGCAGGCGAAGAACTTGTTTTATTAGACGGTAACACCGCTAAATTAAACGACACAACACTTGTGATAGCCGATCATAACAAAGCACTTGCAATTGCAGGTGTTTTTGGTGGTGAGCAATCAGGTGTTACAGATAAAACATCTGATATATTACTTGAAAGCGCATTTTTTAATCCTGTAGCAATTGCAGGGCAAGCACGTAGCTACGGTTTACACACTGATGCTTCACACCGTTATGAACGCGGTGTTGATTTTGCTCTACAACATGATGCAATGGAACGTGCAACAGCACTTCTTCTTGAGATTGTAGGTGGTCAAGCAGGCCCTGTAGTTGAAGCTGTTGCGGCTGACAAACTACCAAAAGTGACTGAAGTACGTCTTCGTCGTGCACGTTTAGACCGTGTTATTGGTCATCATATTGAAGATGCTAAAGTAACAGATATTCTTACGCGTTTAGGTCTTGATGTTAAAGTAGAAAATGAAAGCTGGAGTGCGGACGTACCAAGCTACCGTTTTGATATTCGCATCGAAGAAGATTTAATTGAAGAAGTAGCACGTGTTTACGGTTACAACAGCATTCCAAATGTTGCACCAACTGCAAAACTTAAAATGACGACACATAACGAAGCAACTATTGCACTTAGCAAGTTCCGTAATACGTTAGTGACTCGTGGTTACCAAGAAGCAATTACATACAGCTTTGTAGACCCTAAAGCACAAGCTATTTTACACCCAGAGTGTAAAGCAATGGTATTACCGCACCCTATTTCAATTGAAATGTCAGCGATGCGTGTAAGTTTAATGCCGGGTTTATTAGCGTCTGTAGCGTATAACCAAAATCGCCAACAGCCTCGCATTCGTTTATTCGAACATGGTCTTAAATTTATAAGCGACGAAAGTGCAGAAAATGGTGTTTACCAAGTACCGGTTATTGGCGGCGTTATTACGGGTCTTGTAAATGGTGAACATTGGGTTGAAGAAAAACGTAACGTTGATTTTTACGACCTAAAAGGTGATGTTGAAGCCTTACTTGCAATTACTAATGACGTTACTCGCTTTGAAATTAAAGCCGAGCAGTCAGATGGACTTCACCCTGGTCAATCAGCTGTAATATATGTTGATGGCAAAAAGGTTGGTTTTTTTGGTGCTTTACATCCTCAAGCTCAAAAGTCGTTAGATATCAACAACGCAACTTTTGTTTTTGAAATTGAAATGTCAGCAATAGAAAAAAGAAATTTACCGCAAGCAGAAGGGGTGTCTAAATTCCCTTCAAATCGCCGCGACATCGCGATTTTAGTGGCAGACAGCGTTAAATCTGGCGACATTTTAAGCGTGATCGAAAAAGTTGGCGGAAATCAATTGGTTGACCTAAACTTATTCGATGTGTATAAGGGCAAAGGTATTGAGCCAAATTATAAGAGTTTGGCGATTGCTCTAACACTGCAAGCGGTTGATAGAACACTCGAAGAGAAAGATATCAATCTAGTAGTTGATAACGTGGTGGCCGAATTGGCCGAACAGTTTAATGCATCGTTGAGGGACTAGATATGGCGCTTACTAAAGCCGACATAGCTGAACACCTATTTGAAAAGCTCGGGATCAATAAAAAAGATGCCAAAGATTTAGTTGAAGCGTTTTTTGAAGAAATCCGCTCAGCGCTAGAAAAAGGCGAGCAGGTTAAGCTCTCTGGATTTGGTAACTTTGATCTTCGAGACAAAAAAGAAAGACCAGGCCGCAACCCGAAAACAGGCGAAGATATTCCTATTTCGGCACGTCGCGTGGTGACTTTTCGACCAGGTCAAAAGCTTAAAACCCGCGTAGAAGTGGGCACAAGCAAAGCAAAATAAAAAAAGGCAGCGTAAGCTGCCTTTTTATTTGCCTGAATAACCTAGTTATTAAATT
>NZ_PJAV01000004.1:0-6807 GCF_002836695.1 Pseudoalteromonas sp. 78C3 | reverse complement strand
ATATAAGGTGTTATACGCATACTTTTATTTGCAGATTGAAATGGTTTGAAAAAGTGCTAATCTAGAAGCTAGTTTAGCTCTTAACGAGCAAAGAAAAATACAGGCGCTGTTCAGCTGCCTTCAAAACGTAGTAACGAGGTTTACAAGTTTCACTTCACTGTGAAAATCATATTGATGCTTTTACGTATCAAAAATAATTAATGGCGAGATCAGTCCGAGCCAAACGCTATGCGTTGAACAGGGGCGAATAGGCGTTAGCCGCTGAGCTTTATAATAGCCAGTCTATCTTACAAATCCCTTGGAGAGTTACTATGTCCTTTAATGCTAAGGCTGAAGCATTGCGCCTGAAAAACGAAAAAAAGCTAATTAGTAAAAAACGATTCAAGCCATCAAAGCTCGATATTCATAAATACAAACTACTGGCGCTTCATAAAGAAGCAACAAGTATTGCTTGTTTACAACGTTGGCTTTTACGCAAAGGAGTGAAAACACACTGGAGTACTGTAAAACGATGGATTGATAAAAATGCCTAAGTTCGCAAAGCCTGAAGCGCAAGCGGAGAAGCTAGCTAAAAACTTATACAAGCACAAAATTATTAAATCGCTTGGCACTGCTCGTAATTATAAAACTGCACTTATAAAAATAGCTCGGTGGTCAAAAGATATTGGAATTAATGGTGTACAGGGTATGAGCCTTCAAGATGCTTATAAATATCTTGATTACCGCAGTGAGTTTGCAGGCCAAAAAACACTGGATATGGAACGGCAAGCAATTCAAGCTATGTTTAAACTCAACGGCAAACTAAGCACAAAAGAAACGCTGACAGTAATAAAGTCCGAAAAAGATAAAATTGAAAAATCTCGCGCCTATACCTCAGCTCAAGCACATGCTGTTAGTGAACATCAAACTAATATGCATAGCCTATCAACAGAAATTGCTTATGCCGCAGGATTAAGAGCACATGAGCTTTTAACAATTGCCAAAGTATCAGAGCGTAAAGCCGATAGCCGCCCAACCCTTGATAGTAAATGGCTCGGTCGAGAAGGTTGTATTTATACTGTGAAAGGTAAAGGCGGCCTTGTCCGCGATGTATTAATACCTAACGCATTGGCATCCCAGCTAGAAAAAAGGCGTTTAGCGCAGCCTGTAACAGTGCGTGATAGGGAAATTAACTATTTACAACGCTATGATATTGGTGGAGGCCATAAATGGTCATGCTCATTTTCAAAAGCATCTAATCGCGCTCTATTTTTTTCTAATGGTGCTCATGGCCTTAGACATAGCTACGCGCAAGAAAGAATGGATGAGCTAAAAAAACTGGGACTAAGTAGAGTTATAGCTCTTGAAACAGTGTCGCAAGAGCTGGGCCACTTCAGATCTGAAATTACAGAAGTTTACTTAAGGTAGAACTAGCTGTTTTCAAACCCTCTTTGTATAATGCATGCTATAAGTTTTTAGAGGTATTCATAGTGAACAACAATCGTTTTTTAGAGCCCGATATAAAAATCGCTATAATTAATAAATTAAGGGATGTAGGCGATTTAGGGGATCATTCATTAGTTATTAATGAATTCACTATAGATTATTTTGCGAGGAGAGTTGATTTAGTAGTTCTTATCAGAGGAAAGTTAATCGCCTTCGAAGTTAAAAGTGAAAGTGACAATTTATCAAGACTGGATGGTCAACTTAAAAAGTATTCAGAATACTTTGATAAAGTGATTGTTGTTGCAGCTAAAAAGCACATAGAAAAAGTAAAAAATACAGCTCAAGACAATGTTGGTATTTGGGAGTTTAGTGATAATAAATTTAAAATACACAGGAGAGGGAAATTAAGCTTTATACGTAACTATGAAAAATTATCACAACTTATGACACTCGAAGATTTTAGGAAGTTAGTCTCGGGCTCTAAAAACAACATTTTTTCACGAGAAGATCTTTTATGTAAAGCTAATAAGCTCCCTATATCTAAATTTAGAGTTGCAACTCATGAATCGCTTTATAAAAGGTTTTGTATGACTAGCGCTTTATTTTTCAAAAAAATAGGTTCAGAACAAGCAGAAGTCAATGATTTAACAGCATTAAGTAGGTATACAGCTCCTCCTATAAAAATTAAATCAGAAAAGCCTATAAGTTGGTTAATTAAAAATAATGATCCATTAATTACAAAATTACTTACATAGAAATTCATATTAATTAACTATTCGAGTATAGGAAACAGCCTAATATATTGATTGGAGCTTAGTCTACCCATTCATCATCAGTGTCTAAATCATCTAAAACATCATCATAATGCAGCTGTTTATATAAATGAATATTGATCCTCACAGCCGTTGCTTTACTCGCTGAAGTAATCCCAAAAGAATCCCCCTTTGCCGACCTTTCGATTAATTGGGTTCCCCAAAGTTTCAAAGAAGCCTCCCAGTAGTCACTTTTAATAACCTCCATTGCAGCTTCCTGATATAACTTTATCTTTTCTTCTTTCGTTGCATTCTTTGCATCTAAAAACTCCTTTCGGATATATCTCCAATCATCTTTTAAAGGGTAGTCAACTCTTGGAGGTGGTATTCCCCCACCCCCTTTCATTCTTTTAGCACGAGTACTAGCACGATCAGAATAAATAAGCCGTATTCGATCATTTTCGTTCCTTATCTTATTAAATACCAGTCTTTCGTAAATAGGTCGTTCTCCTCTATAGGAATCAGAAAAGCTATACGGAAACGATGTACTTGAAATTGAAAATAAGGCTGTAGGAAGTTTAACTTTCAGTTGTTCCAAAAGAGACATGTATTGCTGGTAGTAAGATAAGTTAATTCTTGATATGTCACCATAGTCACAAATTATAAGGAGCTCTTTCACTTCTATATTAAAAAGTGTGTCCGCGATAAAGTTAAGTGTTGTAACACCGACTTCATCCATTTTTATATTTAGTACCACCCCTCTTTTCAAAGATTTTAACTTTGTCACCTGCTCAGCTAACTGACCTAAATCAGACAGTTGCAGGCATGGGATTGCATTCAAAGCAATATCACGTAAATATACAAACCAATTTTCGTAGCCTTGTTCTGGATTCAGTAACTTTTCAATATCATAGAATACTGGACGTGGATACTTGCCTGTAAGCTGATAATGCTTATTATCACTTAAGAATGAACTATCAATATCCGCTATCCAAGATCTATCTCCAATAGCTTTTTCTATCCTACAAATAGACTTAACTAGATCATTTGAAGCAACCCACCCTCTAAGAGGGACAAGTGGAAGTATTAGCTCCTTATCTTTTTCAGGAAGCTCTTCGATTGCCTCCATTTCAGAAACAGCCAAGGATAGCATTGGAATATATTTATATCTGAAGCCTGTAGAATTAAACAAATGAACCCCTATAACTTGCCAAAACGAATTTTAATAGCAGTAGTCGAAAGCTCAGATTCTTCAGCAATAGTTTCAAACTTTACCTCAGAAGAAAGGGCATTGTACTTCTGCTCAGCTTCTTTCATTAAGTGCCACGGCATTATAATATCAGCAGCTAAGCGGTTAGCTTCAGCTTCTAAAGCGTTGGATAAACTAGATCGATAGAGCACATCATCCACAATGCCATTTCGAAGTCTATCCCTATGTAATAGAAAGTGAGCAATCTCATGGGCAAGAGTAAAACGTTGCCGTGCTTTTACATCATGCCTATTAATTTTAATAGTACAAATATTTTCAACTTCTCTAATTTCACCAGAAATACCTGCGCTCAATGTAGAAAGTTTAACGTTTATTCCTAGAGATCTAGCAATTGCTCCGATAGGTATAGGGAGACTACCTTGAAAGCTTCTAATTAAAGATTGTTGTTCTGTTTCTAAACTGTACCATTCTGATGAAAAACTCATAAGTTATCAGTCTCTTCTTCATTTGAATTCAGGTATGAATCACTTGGTCTTCCAATGCCTCTATAAATAACTTTTGCCGCTGCATTTGTAAGAACTTGGTCGAGTTTATTGCCTTCAAAAAGCTTTATTAACTCTGACTCTGTTGTTTCATGTATTTTACTAAGAATTATTTCTTCAGCTTTAATTCTGGCAGTCTCTTCTGCACTATTAATCATTTTTTTGTAGCCGAAAAATGAAAAGACAGCAATAACTAAACCTAAAACTGTGAGTATAATTGCAACTGAAGCTAATAAAATCCCACTCCATTCAGCAAAACTCACTTTTTCATCATTTTTTATATTAAGTATGAGTAATTTTAAACTATGAATTTCATCTTTTTGGTTATTTATGGTTTTTTGTAGATTAGTCAAATCACGTTCATTCTCAGTTCTTTGATTTTCTATCTTTAACGATAATAGAACAAAATCGCCGTCACGTTTCGCTCTATCCTCGTACTTATCTCGTAAAGAATCATAAATATGGAATTTTTCGGTAGATTCAATTTCTGAAACATCTTTTTGTAACACAGTTTCAGCTGAGGCTGCTGAAAGAAAAGTAACTATAAAAAGAAGTACTAAAGTTAAAAGTGGAACTTTCCTGTTCATCAATTGCCTTAAATAAAAAATTTAACTTAATTTATAGTACATGTAATTCTAAAGTTTACAACGATATACATAATACAAAGTCTTAAATATTTTCATCTAGCTAACAGAGCTTGCTGAAAAAATTACGCTTAGTATATAATCAAAGTAGCACAGAGGTAGCACAGGGTAATTTCGGTTGGTAGGTATTTACTTGGAAAGCTTGTAAAAGTGGTGGCCCCTCCCAGACTCGAACTGGGGACCTAACGATTATGAGTCGTGTGCTCTAACCAACTGAGCTAAGGGGCCAACTTTTATATAACTGCTAGGCAGTTAATTTTTGAAGCGTTCAGTCACAGAGCGACTAAAGCGGGTTGCAGTATAAAAACTTTTTAGGTGCTTGTCACTACCAAACACCTTTATTTTAACAATCAGTAAGCTAACTGCTTAAATAGTAATCTTTTAGGTGGGTATAAGCATAAAATGTAAGATATTTCCCATGATATTTTCTGCATTAAATTATAAAAACCTTCCCCCCACATGTAGTCTTTTATATTTAACGCTCTACTTTTTTAAGTAAAGCTAACATATATGTGTAGGCATACAAGGCTGTAAAAAATATGCTTGGGGCTACTGTAAGTGCCAAATTAGGTGTCTGATTAATTACATTCACCATAATCACTAAGCTCGATTGAACAGTAATCGGAATAATAGGCGCAAAAAGTACACCTGCTATTTTTTTGTTACCTAAATACGAGGCGCTAGAGTTAATTGCATTATTGAAGCTTTGTCGTATTGCTACGTTTTGTGGTGTTTTAGAATGAAACATACAAATAATTGGAGTTACAAACGCAAGCGTTACATAACTAGACTTATACTTGTTGACGACCTTTTCTAAAATAAAAGTAAAAAACAGCGTTACAAATCCACTATACAAACCTTGTACTAATGCAGCTTGAAACGTGACAGATTTAGCAATATCTGCCGAACTATTTGCCCAGTAGGCCCAACTAAAATAAAAAACGAATGACACAACGCCTGACAGTATAAGTCGAATATTCAATTAGCTACCTCAATATGCGTAAAAACTTGGTTTAATGATAACACTAGAAGTGATGGTAATATTGCCACTTAATAATAGAGTAATTAATCGCGTATTGTAGATATATAAACAAACTAATGTTAAAGACTTCCTAAATGGCATCAATACAGAATCAGAACACTGCTGTTAGTTAGAAAGCTTAATTGAAGTAAACGATAGGTGTGGCTGAGGGAATGTTGGGAGTGAGTTACAAGAAATAAATCACTTAGTTTGAGTCAATTAAAAATTAGATTTTGATAAAAAATATTTACTTTAAAAACTGATATTGTGAGCCGATCAGTACTGAAGTTTTTATTTAGCTAAACCTCAGTAGTCGGCTTACACAATATATAATCTGTCATTATTTTTTCGCAATAATGTAGATTGCATGTATTAACCCTGGGAAATAACCTAGCAGTGTTAATAAAATATTTAACCAAAAATGCATACCTAAGCCAACTTGCAAAAACACACCTAATGGCGGTAATAAAACCGAAAGTATTATACGAATAATATCCATGACTAAACTCCATTTAAATTAAGCATTAAAAAGACGTAAAGCCCAGTGTTAGTGGGCCTTAACTATACTGTATTATTCAGCAACAATAGCTAGTTTATCAACTACGTCACGAACATCTTCAGCATTTTTAGCAATTTTAACTGCTAGTTGTTTTTCAGCTTCAGACTCTACTGAACCGTTCAGAGTTACAATACCATTGTCGGTATCAACATCGATGTCTGTACCACCAACTTCTGAATCAAACAGGAAGCGAGTTGTGATTACAGTGGTGATTTTAGCGTCCGTTAAGTCGTTATCATCATCGTCCATCATGTCTTTGCTTCTATCTTTTGTGTCCATGCTTTTAACAACGGTAAGGCTGTTTTCAACATCAGATACGCCATCTAGGCTAAGTACAAGTTCTTCTGCTAGCTCTTTATCAAGCTCGCTATTAACTTTACCTGTAAGTACTACCTTGCCATTTTTTACATCAGTGTTAATGTCAAAGTTGTTTAGATTAGTGTTCATAAGTAGAACTGTTTCTGCCTTACCATCAATCCAAGCATCTTTACTTTCGTTTTCCCAGCTGTTTGCTTGGGCACCCATAGCCGTAGTACCAAGAACTAAAGCCGCGATAATAGATTTGTTAAATGTTTTCATAATCTTTCTCCTTTTGATTAAAGACACTTTAACTAATGCGAGCTTTAGGCCAACTTTATTTATATATATATTTCA
>NZ_PJAV01000003.1:0-6969 GCF_002836695.1 Pseudoalteromonas sp. 78C3 | reverse complement strand
GACGGTATCGGACATTAAGTGATTTTATTACAATAACAGGTATTACTAATACAGATACTTTATTTATCAATTTGTTTAATCAATACTTAATAAACGCTCAGCTGTATATTCGTTAGTAATTAATCCACTGATCATGTTTGACCTTACTGCGCCCAAAATGGCTAACACTTTTTCTTCACCAGCAGCTATCGCATAAATCTGTTTTTTAGCATTTGTTTTTAATGGCGTACTTGCTACACGCTGATTAACTGTGCAATCTAAAAGCTTACCGTTTTTATCAAACACCCAACTAATCATTTCACCAACGGCACCAAGATCTTGTAACTCTTTAAGTTCTTGCGCATCAATAAAACCATCTATATGTAATGGCGATTTTTCACCTAAGCTACCAATACCCACAAATGTTACATCGGCATCTTTAGCGAGTTTTAAATTACCGGTAATATTTTGTTGTGCATGTAACTGTTCTTTTTCTTCAATACTTCTTGGTAAAACTGGTAATGGCATTGGGTAATGTTTTGCATTGGTGTGTTCGGCCATTCTTACTACAACATCATAAGGTGAAGCCGATCCATCCAAAGCCATATTACCTAGCATTGCTACAATTTTATGTTGCGGACAATCAACAGTTCTTAGCTCATCTACACATGAACGTAAAACTCGACCGGTTCCCATAGCAAGTACTTTGGGTTGTTCTGATTTTAAATGACGTTCTATTTCAGCCGCGCCAGCTTGAGCCAAACCTAATGTAGACGATGGTTCAGACGGATCGCTCGGTACAACTTCGCACGAATCTAACCCAAAACGGCTTTTTAATTTTTCGGCCAAATCCATACATTTAGCAATCGGGTGGTCAAGTCTAACTTTAATTAATCCTTGGCTCACAGATAATGCGACCATTCTTTGTGCAGATTGACGAGATATATTTAGCTTTTTAGCAATTTCATCTTGTGTGTTACCGCCAACATAATATAACCACCCTGCTCTGGCTGCATCATCTAGCTTTCTAATTTCTGTATTTGATAGCTTTACCACGTAAACCTCTTAAAATAGAAGGAAAACTAAATCCTTATTTTCATTACATAATTTTAATTATATGTGCTGCTATATAAATTATTTTATTAATTTTGGAATATCTATTTATCAATAACGTTTTTGTTATTTATAATTGTAAATATACCATTCCTTAATAAAAAATACCTAGGTTTCATAGGATTATGTAATTAGAATTTAGTTAATAGCACCCTTATAAAGGTGCTATTTAAGGTAATTAAAAATTGGCTTTAGCGAATAGTTAAACCGTTATTATCAAACTTTAATACTTTATCTGCTGGTGCGCTTAGGTAAATACTGTCGCCATATTTTAATGGGCAATCACCATCTGCTTTTACTGTTACGGTCCCTTTGCCTTCAATATTTATATGTAAAAAGCTCTCCGATCCTAAATGCTCAATTACACCTACAGTTCCAGCCCAAGTACCTTGCTCAGTAGAGAGTGTTATATGCTCTGGTCGTATACCAATACAGCTAACATTCGCATCTTCATTTTGTGGAGCATCTATAAAATTCATTTTTGGCGAACCAATAAAACCAGCTACAAATTTGTTTACAGGGTTTTTATAAAGCTCTAAAGGTGTGCCTACTTGTTCAATAATACCGGCATTAAATACCGCGATTCTATCTGCCATTGTCATGGCTTCAACCTGATCGTGTGTAACATAAATCATTGTTGTAGCTAAACTTTTATGTAATTCAGATATTTCTAAACGCATATTTACACGTAATGATGCATCAAGATTTGAAAGTGGTTCGTCAAATAAAAATGCCGAAGGCTGACGTACAATTGCGCGCCCTATCGCTACACGCTGGCGCTGACCGCCCGACAATTGCCCAGGCTTTCGGTCTAAATAATCGGTCAAATTAAGTATTTTAGCGGCATTAGCAATTTTACTTTCGATTTCTGCAGGGCTAACCTTGGCTCTTTTTAAAGGAAAAGCAATATTGTTACGCACGGTCATATGCGGATACAACGCGTAAGATTGAAACACCATTGCTAAGCCTCTTTTTGCAGGCGGTGTTTTTGTAGCGTCAATGCCATCAATTTCTATATTACCACTGGTGGTATCTTCAAGCCCTGCGATCATACGAAGTAATGTAGATTTACCACAGCCTGATGGCCCAACAAATACGATAAACTCACCGTCTTTAATTTCTAAGTCGAGTGGTTTAATTACGTTAACTTCATCAAAGTTTTTAGTGACTTGTTTTAGTGTGATGCTGCCCATGTGTATTCTCCTATTTTACTGCGCCGAAACTTAATCCACGCACTAATTGTTTTTGACTAAACCAACCAAGTATTAAAATTGGCACAATGGCCATGGCAGATGCTGCCGATAACTTAGCGTAAAATAACCCCTCAGGGCTTGAGTAACTGGCAATAAATGCCGTTAAAGGTGCAGCATTTGCAGCGGTTAAAATAAGTGTCCAAAAAGCTTCGTTCCATGACAAAATTACATTTAACAATAGCGTTGAGGCTATACCCGGTAAGGCTATTGGTAATAAAACATGAAATATTTCTTCTCCAATTGTTGCGCCATCCATACGTGAAGCTTCAAGTATTTCGTTTGGTATTTCTCTAAAGTAGGTGTACAACATCCATACCATTATTGGTAAGTTAATGAGTGTCATTACAATTACTAAACCTAATTTTGTATCGAGTAATGCGAAGTCTCGAAACAATAAATAAATCGGAATAAGTACCCCTACTGGCGGTAACATTTTGGTAGAAAGCATCCACATTAATAAATGCTTTGTTTTTTTAGTTTGTACAAAAGCCATAGACCAAGCAGCAGGTACCGCAATTAATAACCCCAGTAAACTTGAACCTAGCGATATAACCACAGAGTTCCAAAAATGGGTAAAGTATGGCGAGCGCGACAGTACATCTCGGTAATTTTCGAGCGTCCAATCAAATGCATATAAGCTTGGGCTTGCTGATATTGCTTCGGCTTCCGTTTTAAAGCTGGTGATTAACGTCCATAAAATTGGAAAGAAAATCATGCCGCTTATTGTCCATGCAGCAATGGTATAAATTAGTTTGGAACGACGGCTATCTTTTATAGTCATAATTAACCCTCCAAGTTTTTGCCAATTAAGCGCATTAAAAATATAGCGACTATATTTGCAATAATAACTGCAACTATGCCCCCTGCCGAACCGCCGCCTACATCAAACTGAAGTAGCGATTGCGTATAAATTAAGTACGTTATATTGGTTGACGAATAACCAGGACCGCCACTAGTTGTGACTAATATTTCAGCAAAAATTGACAGTAAAAATATAGTTTCGATTAATATAACCGCAGTTACAGCGCGCGATAAGTGCGGTAAAACGATGTAAAAAAACTTACTAAATGGGCCAGCTCCGTCCAAATCAGCCGCTTCTAATTGCTCACGGTCGAGTGATTGTATTGCTGTTAGCAGTATTAATGCTGCAAACGGTAACCACTGCCAAGACACAATAATGATGATTGAAAATAATGGCATTTGAGCAAAAAAGTCGATAGGTTCAAAGCCAAGCCAAATTGCAAAGTGTGCAAATAAGCCATTAACTGGGTTCATTAGCATGTTTTTCCATACCAATGCCGACACAGTTGGCATTACAAAAAATGGGGCTAGTACCATAATGCGAACGTAATTTCGTCCCCATATTGCTTGGTCTAGTAAAATAGCTAAGCCAATACCACCACAAATAGTGATAAGTAAAACCCCAGTTACTAGGTAAAGCGTGTTAAAAAATGATTCAAAAAAAGCCGGATCAGTTAGAAAAAACTCATAGTTTAAAAAGCCTACAAACTCTTTATCACCTGGAACGAGTAAGTTGTAATCAATAAATGAAAAATACAGTGTCATACACAGTGGAACTATCATCCAAGCAAGTAATAAAATTACACTAGGAAGAAGCATAAACCGAGCAAGCGTGCGCGAGTTAGTTGTTGCCATAAAGGTGACCTTAAAAAAGCCAATTCTATTTACTTGTTAACTATCAAGTGTAAATCAGAAACCCTTGATAGTGTTTATAACTAACAAGTAAACAGAATTGACATAAAATATTGGGTAAGTTTGAGTACTTACCCGCCCATTACATGCTATTTTGGATAGCGAGCTTTACGCATTGTTCGCTCAACAAGGTGCTGAGACGTACTAAGCGCTTGCTTAACGGTCATTTGGCCAGTTAATGCTGCTGAAAATTGTTGCCCAACAGCTGTACCAATTCCTTGAAACTCAGGAATAGCAACAAACTGAATACCTACATAAGGCACCGGTTTAACGGTTGGATTTTTAGGATCTGCAGATTGAATAGAATCTAAGGTAATTTGTGCAAACGGTGCTGCGTCCATGTACTTTTGATTACTGTAAAGTGATTTACGTGTACCTGGCGGTACTTTTGCCCAACCTTTTTTGTCGGCTACAAGTTGAGTGTATTCTTTAGATGTTGCCCAGCTAATAAATTTCATTGCGGCATCTGGTTTTTTGCTGCTTGCCGGCACGGCTAAAGTCCAAGACCATAACCAGTTACCGCGTTTACCTAGACCGTTATCTGGCGCAAGTGCAAACCCTACTTTATCGGCAACTTCTGAGTCTTTTTTGTTGGTAACAAATGCGCCTGCAACGGTTGCATCAATCCAAATACCACATTTTCCGGTTTGAAAGAGTGCAAGGTTTTCGTTAAAACCGTTTGCAGATGAACCAGCAGGACCAGATTCTTTCATCACATCTACATAATACTGAAGGGTATTATCCCACTCTGGGGTATTAAACTGTGGCTTCCAGTTTTCATCAAACCAACGAGCACCAAACGAATTAGCCATTGATGTAATAAGCGCAACGTTTTCGCCCCAACCTGCTTTACCACGTAGACAAAGGCCATAAACACCTTCTTTTTTATTGGTCATCGCTTTAGCAGCTTTGCGTATAAAGTCCCATGTTGGGGCTTTAGGCATTGTCAGCCCCGCTTTTTCCATTAAATCAGTGCGGTACATAACCATTGAACTTTCACCATAAAATGGTGCAGCATAAAGCTTGTCGTTAATCGTTAAACCACTTCGAATTGCTGGGATTAAATCGTCTAAATCGTAGTTTTCACCTAAATTATCCAGCTCTTTTAGCCAATTTTGTTTGCCCCAAATTGGTACTTCATAAGTACCTATGGTCATAACATCGTATTGTCCGCCTTTTGTTGCTACATCGGTAGTGACACGTTGGCGAAGAATGTTTTCCTCTAGAGTGACCCATTTTAGATCTATATCAGGGTTTTGGCTGGTAAAGTCACTACTTAATTCTTTCATGGTGATCATGTCACCGTTGTTAACAGTCGCTATTGTAATTATTTCTTTTGCCGCAGAGCCCATGCTTATAAAGCCACACGCGAGCATAATTAATTTATTTTTCATCGGGTATTCCCCATACACGTTATGTTTTAATAAGTGCTATTAAATTTCAATCTATTGCCAATTCTATTTATGGCAGTTTTAACGCATAAAACTGCCCGCAAAGTGCTTTTTAGGTCCTTTGTATAAATAGTTAGACTAGTTGGATAATGACTTAAAATTTAACAGATATTTCAGAAGTGAAGCCGTCAAATCCTTTACCGATTTGGCCGCCCGAATTAACACCTTCTTCTTGGTTAACATACTCAACTTTTAAAAGCGTTTTATCGTTAAACCAGTAACCTGCGGCTACTTGAATACGCTCTACTGTGTTGTCTGTTTGTTCAATTAAGTCGGAAGTGTTTTCGGCTTCTGAATAACGAGCCGCTACATATAGCTTTTTAGGGATTAGATATTGTTGTGCTTCAAACACGAAGTACTCAACCGATGAGTCCCCTTCTATTACACTGTTTGAATCAAAAGTAGTGCCATTTTCATCAGCTATGCCGTTTGTACCAAAGTAGGTAATACCGGCAACTGCATTACCAGCGGCATCTGCAAATGTGTAATCATCAGATGATTTACCAACCATAAAGATTAGGCTTGTTTCGTCAGATGGTTGATAAGCTAAATTAAGCTGGATGATTGATTGCTCAAGCCCTGGCATTGCGCCAACGTGAGTGTCACGCTCGTTTGAAGGTGACGCTGAAAAATTATAGTTTTCACCATCGCCAAAGCGATAGTTTGTTGTGGTTACACCATCAAGACTGGCTACGCCGTTTTCAAAACGTAACTGGTCGCCTTGATTCGCTTTTAATAAGTTTAAGCCTGCTTTAAAGCCACCTTCAAATTCTAGAGTACCTTGAAGTCGGTAGTTATAACCTCTGTCTTCTTGAAACGCTTCACCGAAACTTGAAGTCGTAATGTGACCTGTAACATTATAAGCACGTACTACACCACTATCGAAAGTTTCGCTGTAACTTAGCTGTGCGCCGTTTTCTGCGGTTGCGTAATCGGTAATACCATTACCAATAAGTGCATTATTTTGGTTATCTGCGCCGTCTTGAAAACCTTTAAATTGAAATGGTGAGCCACCAATATTACCCAAACGCAGTGTTAAATTTGCGTTTTCTTTTGGTGTGCCATATAGACCTAGTAAGTCAAATTCAACACCTGCAAAATCGTTGTGAAATGAAAAGTCACGATCTTCGCCACCAAAGTCATTAGGCTCTTCTGCAATATCTATATCGGCAGTGATGAACTCGTTAATATGAAATTTAAGCATTAGATTAGCTCTAATACGGCCAAATCCTGATTCTTGTTCTTCATCTTCTGGACGAAATGCGCCGTCTTTAGCTTGAATTGACTGAAAGTTTTGCATTAGTAAAAAGTCTACGTCAACGCGATCTAAATATTCAGAAATATCAGCCTGTGCTGGAGCCGATGTAGCCATAGCTGCCGCTATGAGAGAAATTGCAAATTTAGTCTTTTTATTATTCAACATAATAAGCTCTTTATTTAGTGTGGTGTGTGATGCCAAC
>NZ_PJAV01000002.1:0-7161 GCF_002836695.1 Pseudoalteromonas sp. 78C3 | reverse complement strand
TAACTCAGCTGTTATTTTGTCCATTACAATGGCTTAATTTTAAAATTAAGCACGACAAATACACCAAAAAATATATTCCCCTGTGGATAAAGCCTTACCGAGTTAGGATAGATCTGATCTGTACCAAGTACAGATCAGATCTATACTAATTAAAAGCGTATTTTTATGTTGCGACTAGTGCATAACTTTATAATTTACTTAGTAAAAAACTGATCCGCAGGGCTCTTTTTGTTCATAACTTCATGCGTAACCTGTGCATAACTCTATATTTAAAATAGACCTTAGTAAAAAGCTGATCCGCAGGTAGATAAAGATCTGATCTTAACCAAGTATAAACCTGATCTGCTTTTTAAAACATTATTCATATAAATCATAATGTTATGTGCTGATTTTACACCCTTAACCTTTATTACCTTATATATTTAACCACCTTTAAACTTCTTTATTTATACTAAGCAATATTAAAGGTGTAAAAATATTTTTAGATGTCTTGTTTTTAAAATGCATGTCGTCTTAAATAGTTGTTTACAGCTATTTGAATGGACATTATACTAACTGCCTAACTTTGAGGAAGAAAGTATGTCTATCAACAATAACGCATTAAGTACCTATCGGCTTTTGAAAGCCACAGCTGAAGTTGCTGAAAAATCATTAGAAGGACGTATTCAGCACTACCGTGCTCATCTTAAATCAGAAGAAAAAGAATTAAGAACGTATACACAAAAAGCAGCTGCTGATTTATTAGGTTGTAATAATCGTACTTTAAAAAGACGTCATGATAATGGCGACTTCGATGATTTAAACATAAAACGCGGTGCTAACGGTCACTATGCTTACACATTAGTAAATATTTTTGCTATGGCCGATATTATGGACATTAAACCAGATCATCGTACTGGTGATGACAAACTGCAAGTTATTGTAATTAATTCTCTCAAAGGCGGCTGCGGTAAAACTACCAGTATGGTTAATATAGCGGCAGCGCTTGCAACTACAAATATTAAACGTTATCGCATTGGTATTATAGATTTAGACCCACAAGGCTCTTCTTCAAGCTTTTTTCCTTCAAGTGAGCACGACCCGATTACTGTTGGTGATTTAATGCGTGATTGCATAGATTTAGACGAGGGTGAAACATGGCCTGAATTTGTGTCTAACTCATTTTTACCAACGCATATCCCAAATATTCGTGTATTACCATCGGGTATGGATGACTTTTACTTTGAGCACGAAACGGCAACATTGCTCAAAGATACCTCAAATTATGAGCAAACTCGCCATTACCACAAGTTACTTGAGAAAGTAATTGACCCCGTTAAAGACGAGTTTGATATTATCTTAATTGACACCGCACCTACCCTTAACTTTATGTTTTATAATGCATTAATGGCCTCTACTGCGATGCTTATTCCTGTTCATCCAGAAGCTGTAGATTTTGATGCTAATAACAAATATTTGAAACGACTAGGTGAGATTTACCATACAGTTGCAGCACTTGGCCATGAGGGCTGGGACTTTATGCAATTTTTAGTGACCAACTATGTGAAAGGTAATCACTCACAGCGCGATATCGTTAAAGATGTTCGTAGTGCATTTGGTCGCCAAGTAATGAGCTACCCAATCAATCACAGCTCCGCGATTACCGCTAGTTCATCGTCTTTCAACACTATTTTTGATCAAAAAGCATCAGACAGCTTAGCAAGTCGTGAGTCATTAATGCGCGCTCAAGAAAATATTAAAGATGTGGTCGATGAGCTAGAAATGCTTATTCGTTCAAATTGGCAGTCAACTCAATCAACACTCAATACCCCTAAGTAAGGATGTTAAATAAAAATGGCTAAAAAACGTAAAAATGACACCCGCTTAGATCCATTTGCAACTGCTGTAGGCAGCAGTAGTCTTGATGCATTACTAGAACAAGCGAATGCTGGCGATGTAATTAGAATGCCTGCACCGAGCGACCCTGCTCGTCAAATTACGCTTGTTTGTAAAGTGATCGCACATGCTGATATTGAATCTACCACTGGTGTATATGGCAAAAATCGTCGTGTACAGGCACTTCTAAACGAAAAGTCAGTATCAGACATTCTTCCTGCAATTCGTGAAGATGGCCGAAATCAACATCCTGCGCTACTTTGGGATCAAGGTGACAAAAGTTTAGTTCTGGCAGGTTCACGTCGTCGTATGGCCTGTATTTTAGGTAACGCAGATTATTTAGTACTTAGTTCAAGCGATTTTACTGATCAAGATGCAAAAATTTTAGCGGTATCTTCAGATCAATACATTGCTCCGAGTTTATGGGAGCTTGGCCAAGCATACCAACAAACTAAAAATGAACTTATTGAGCAAGGTAAAAAAGGATCTTATAGAGAGATTGCCGCGATAGAAGGTGTATCGCATACTGCAATTGCAGATGCAATTAAAGCTTATGAGCAAATTCCTGCTGATGTCATTGCACTTTACCCGACTGCTAATCACGTAGGTCGCGAAGTCGCTAAAAAGCTTGTTAGCGCAAAGGAGCGAGACGAAGAGGCGTTTAATCAACTTGTTAGTGCCCTTGCTAGTGATGAAGAGTTAAATGCGATTACAAGCGACGACAAGCGTGCAATGGCGATCACTAAATGCCTAACTTCAGAGCCACAAGTAGCTGTTAAGCGCGAAGCTGTACTAGAAAATAACTTCATATCGGTACAACGCAATTTAAAAAGCGGTGATGTCTCTATCAAAATTGATAATAAAGTAATGACAGACAAGCGCTTAGAGCAATTAACTAAGTTATTAAGTGCCTTTAATTAGTTAGTTAAATAATGATCTGTCAGGCATATTTACTTAGTTAAATAGTGATCTGGCAGATTGTTTTGTTAGTAAAAATCTGATCTTTACTAGCCTATTTCCTCTTTAAATAATCATATTCCTTCCTCAAGATCACTTTTTTACTAACTAATCTCCTCTTTTTAGCTACATTCCTTCATTTATTATTATTGTTAGTAAAATCGTGATCTGTAATGCTTACTTTTATGTTTCTAACTATATGTAACTTCTACCATTGCAGTTGTTTTAAATATTATTTTGTAAAATTGGATGCTTATTTTTACTTACAAACCGATTTTTTACTAAGTTATCAGCTCCAACCAGTTTATATCTTGTTAATAGTGCTTTAGCTCAGAGCACATAAGGCATATACTGGCAGGATTATTTTTAAAATTTAATGCTTAGAGTGACATGTCTGCTAACTTATCAAAAAATGATTTAATGGCTATTTTTGAAGAAATTAAAAATGAGCAGGCTACCCAGTTTCCTCTGTCTGAACGCTTTATTAAAAAACTTTTCCGTGAAAATGTTTTAGATAAAGGAAAAGAATATTACAAGAAAGGTCAAATTACTTGGCTAGAACACACCCCTAATTTTTCTGTAGTCGACTCTACTGTACAAGTGGATAATGGATCATCGTTTAACCAACGTATTGAGATCAGTAAAGTACCAACTGGTTATTCTGTTGATACGCATTGTACGTGTAATGCAAAAACTAAATGCCGACATTTAGCTGCTATTTTATTTAAGCTCAAAATAGAGCACTCTGGTGAATATGGCGAAGATTACTTTATTAATGACTGGTTTAGCGAATTAAGCGCACTTAAAAGTGGTGATCAAAATACGCCATCGCAAGTATTATTATTTGTATTAGATATTGAAAATAACAAAGTATTCTTAACACCTAAAATAGCGAATGTTGAGACTAAAAAGAATTACACGTTAGGTCGAAACCTGACCGAGCAGCAGTTAAATAGTTTTGTAACGCCGAGTGACTTACTCGAAAGTGATTTTAGATTATTTAGTTGGATACGCTCACAAAATGCAGTGGGAAGTATTGAGCTAAAAGGCCAGTGGGGTTTTAGTGCCTTACAACAGTTGATAGCTACAGAACGCCTGTTTTTCCAGCGTTCTCGAGTGCCAATTAAAGCGCAATCTGGCCAAGCATTAAGTTTTAGTTGGGAGCAAGATAAAGATCTCTCACAATTAGTTATTAAGCTTGAGCAAACACAAAACTGGGCTTTATTAAAAACAACACCACCTACCTACCTCGATTTAGATCATTTAAAAGCGGGCCGTCTTCGCACTCCATTGAGTGCAGACGAAATAGCACATTTACAAACTATGCCTGCTTTGCATGACGCTAACTTTGATAGAATATACAAGCAGCTTGCCGATAACTTTGGTGCAGGTGTAATACCCCACCCTACTAATTTACAGCCAACATTGCCTAAAATCTCTAGTAATGCTGTTTTAAAAGTAACTATGGGCGATCAAGGTTTATCTCTTTCGTTGTTATTTAAGTATAAAAATAAAAACTATTTAGCAGGTGCTGCACCTGCAAGTACGATTAATAGTGCATTTGAAAATACTGTAACTAACGAGCTAATTAACTTAGGATTTGAATTTTGTAAAGGGGGTTTACAAAGTGAACTGGTATTTACAAAGCAGTCTTCAATCCATTTGCATTGGCTAATATACGAAGTATTCCCTGGCTTTAAGCAACGCGGTTGGCAAGTAAGTGTAAGTAAAGTAACGAGTCCTAATCCGCAGTGTGAAGTTAGTTTACATGTACACCGCGCAGCAGGGCATCAAATGCACTGCAAAGTATTGCTATGTGATGCTAAGGCATCGCTGTTGTTTACTAATACTGACCCGCTATATCAGTCATTAAATCGCCAAAGTGAACTATTTTACTACTATCCGCTTGGTCGTGAATTTGGGGTTATTAATAAGTCAGCAATTAACTTATTAAATGAATTTAAAGAGCGTTTTGAATTTGTAAAAACACGAGACGAATTTAATATTCCGCTTTCGTATTTACCTGAATTAGTAAAGCACACTGCTATAAACGTAGAGCTTCACGACGACTCATTAGAGCTATACTTACAAGAGCTAAATAGTCCCGATAAAGCAATTACTAAGGTTTCATTACATGGCTTAAATGACTCAGTAACACTTCGTGAGTACCAACAGCAAGGTGTTGACTGGCTTAGCTTTTTAAAACGTCACCAATTAGGTGGTATTTTAGCTGATGACATGGGCCTGGGTAAAACCTTGCAAGTTATTGCATTTTTAGCCAGTACATTTAACCGCCCGCAAGCAGGCCCTACACTTATAGTGTGTCCAACTAGTTTGGTGAGTAACTGGAAAAACGAAATTATTAAGTTTGCTAAAAGCTTAAAAGTCACCACTATTTTTGGTTCAAATCGTAACGATCCTTTACAGCACTTAGCGCAAGCGCAGTGTATACTTACTACATATCCACTTTTAAAGCGTGATATTGCATATTATTCGCCATTATATTTTGAAAATATAATCCTCGACGAAGCACAATACATTAAAAACGATACCGCACAGGTTTCGCGATTAGTTAAACGCTTAAATGCCGACTTTAAACTTTGTTTAAGTGGTACTCCAATCGAGAATAATTTACTTGAGCTTAAATCGTTACTCGATTTTGCTATGCCATCGTTACTTGGGTCTCAAGCCCACTTTAAGCAGCACTTTCAAACGCCTATTGAGCGTGAAGCTGATATGGAGAGAGCTGAGCAGTTAAAAGCGTTAATTATGCCTTTTATAATGCGCCGCACAAAAGCACAAGTAGCGCAAGAGCTGCCTGAAAAAACAGAGCTAACTAAAGAGTTTGAGTTTGAGCCGAAGCAAAAAGAAATGTATCAAGGTATTACACGTTCATTAGAAGAGAAGCTAATAGACTTATTTGCCGAACAAGGCGCACAAAAAAGTAAACTTGCATTTTTAGAGGCACTTTTAAAGTTAAGGCAAATTTGTTGCCACCCTAAATTAATAGATCCAGACACTCAAGCAGGCTCCGCTAAGCTTGAATGGTTAACAACACACTTACCGCTTATGTTAAGTCTCGGTCGTAAAATTATTATATTTAGTCAGTTCACATCGGCACTTGATTTAATAGCCCAACGCCTCGAAGAAATAAACATTAACTTTAGTATGCTTACGGGCCAAACGCGTCACCGAGATAAAGTAATCGACGAGTTTACCAGTGGTAAAACATCTGTGTTTTTAATTAGCTTAAAAGCCGGCGGTACAGGCCTTAACCTTACACAAGCCGATACAGTTATTCACTTTGATCCATGGTGGAACCCTGCTGTAGAAAAACAAGCGACTGATAGAGCTTACCGTATTGGCCAAACTAACCCTGTATTTGTGTATAAGCTCATAATGAGTAATTCAATAGAGCAAAAAGTATTTAAAATGCAACAAGACAAACAGGCCCTTGTAGATGCGTTATTTACTGATAAATCAATGAGCTTTACAAAGTTTGATGAACAACAAATGTTATCGCTAATTAAAAACTAAATTGATTTAAAAAGTTTTGATCTTTTTATGAACTTAATTAAAAAGCGGACGTCTACTATTATGCTTGTTGGTTAATTGCAGTTAGCACAAGCATCATGTTGATTCCCCATTTAGTTACTAATTTTAGTAATGATTAAGCCAGCCCATTTTGAGTTGGCTTTTTTTATGCCTAAAATTTAGCGTTCGGCACTTATTTTAAAAGTTTTTACTTTTTTATGAACTTAATTTAAAAAATGGCGTCTACTATTATGCTTGTTGATTAATTGCAGTTAATACAAGTTTTCATGTTGATTCCCCCATTTAGTTACTAATTTTAGTAATGATTGAGCCAGCCCATTTTGAGTTGGCTTTTTTTATGCCCAAAATTTAGCGAGCAGCACTTATTTTAAAATTTTTTATTTTTTTATGAACTTAATTAAAAAAGTGGCGTCTATTATTATGCTTGTTGATTAATTGCAGTTAATACAAGTTTTCATGTTGATTCCCCCCATTTAGTTACTAATTTTAGTAATGATTGAGCCAGCCCATTTTGAGTTGGCTTTTTTTATGCCTAAATTTAGCATTCAATTTTATTTTAAAAGTTTTGATCTTTTTATGAACTTAATTCAAAGAGCGGCGTCTACTATTATGCTTGTTGATTAATTGCAGTTAATACAGGTTTTATGTTGATTTCCCCCTATTTGATTACTAATTTTAGTAATGATTAAGCCAGTTCATTTTGAACTGGCTTTTTTTATGCCCATAATTTGATTTGTTTAAATCAACCCGAATAAAAATAAATGATCTTTCGTA
>NZ_PJAV01000001.1:0-7336 GCF_002836695.1 Pseudoalteromonas sp. 78C3 | reverse complement strand
ATTTAAACGATTTAATGTTGCGCATATACATGGTTCGTTAAAAGGAAGTTTTCAGCGTAAAAGTTATTTTTTATTTTGGTTGAGACTTTTTTCCATACCAACGATTTATCAATGCCATGCAGCGCAAGTGGATAAATTTTTTGATAATTTAAATAGTAAACAAAAAAGCAGAGTAATTAATACGTTTAAAAAGTATGAATTATGCTTGTGTTTAGGATCTAGTTGGGTAAAAAAATTTGAGCGATTAACGGATAGAAATTGGAATATTTTATTCAACCCAGTTCCTGAAATTAAATTAAATAAAGTACAGCACGATACTTGCAACTTTACTTTTATGGGAGAGTTATCACAGCGTAAGGGCATTAAAGATTTGTTAAATGCTTTTGCATTGTCACCTTGCGATAATGCTCGTTTACTAATTGCAGGTAATGGCAACATTCAAGAAATCCACGATTTATGTAGCACATTAAAAATTGCAGACAAAGTTGAAGTTTTGGGCTGGATCGATAAAGAACAAAAACTGGAGCTACTATCTCGCACTGATGTCGTTGTACTACCAAGTTATGCTGAAGGCCTACCTATGAGCATTCTCGAAGCTATGTCCGTAGGTTTGCCTGTTATAACAACACCCGTAGGTGCAGTAGAAGATGCAATTACACACAATGTTCATGGTTTGTTAGTACAACCAGGTAACATAGAGCAAATTTCTGATGCATTAAATGAGCTCACACATAACATAGGCAAGCGAATCCAACTTGGAAAGGCTGCCAAGGGTAAGTTTTTAGAGTGTTTTAAAGATGATGTAGTAGCTAAGAAGCTCTCAGCTTTTTATGCAAAGCTTACAACAAATAATTAGTAGAGTATTTTGGAGAGTTTCATTGAATAAGAAGTACAATTTAACAATAGCCACTGATATAAAGGGTAAAGGTGGAGTTTCAAGTGTTCTAAAAGTTTTAGATGAGGCTGGCTTTTATAAAGATACGAATACAAAGTTGATAACTAGTCATAGTAACTATAATAATTTTAATTTGTTTTTTCAACTGGTCACATTTTCTTTTTGTATTTTAAAATTATTATACAATTTAGTTTTTTTTAATATTACTCTAGTTCATATTCATTTAGCTTCAAGAGGTAGCTATAAAAGAAAGTCTATCTTGACCCGTATTGTTTGCTTTTTTAAAGTGAAAATTATAATACACCTTCATGGCGCTGAGTTTAAAGAGTTTTATAATAATGAATGTGATGATGCTAAAAAAAATCATATTAAAAACACCTTTAATATGGCTGATAGAGTCATTGTACTATCTACACAATGGTTAGATTGGATTGACTCTATTTTGTTAGATAAAAGTAAAGGTCTTGTGGTCTATAATGCAGTACCTGAGCTTCCTATATTTGAAACAAAAGTAGAAAAACATTTTAACTTTGTTTTTTTAGGTCGCTTAGGAGAGCGAAAAGGAGTAGCTGATCTTATATCTGCTTTTTCTCGAGTTTTAAAGTTACATCCAAACGCCAGACTTTTGCTTGGCGGTGATGGTGATTTAAATAAGTATAAACAAATTGTTCGTGATTTAAGTATTGAAAATGAAGTGAAATTTTTGGGCTGGATTTCTGGAAATGAAAAGCTTGAGATTTTGAAAAAAGCTAACTCATATGTACTTCCAAGTTACAACGAAGGTTTTCCTATGGGTGTTCTTGAAGCAATGTCTTGTAAAATCCCTGTAATTGCTTCAAGGGCGGGTGGTATACCTGACGCAATTACATCTAATGAGGAAGGTATATTAATTGATGCAGGTGACACAAATGCGTTAGTTAAGGCAATGCTCTTTTCTATTGAATCACCAGAAAAAGTTGAAAGCATGCAAAACAAGGCTTTTATAAAGTATTTAGAAAACTTCAGTCCAAATACGGTTGTTCCTCAAATAATAAAAATTTACAAAGATTTAGGTGCTATTTAAATGAACCAAAATTTATCTGAATGTAAAAAGCAAATTTTAAAGTCTGCGCAGGAAAGTAGTTATGCTGGTCAGGACCCATTTGATGGGCTGAATAGTAGTCTATTTAACTTTTTCCCAAAACTAAAAACTGGCATATTTGGCCTCGCATTTATTCAACTTAATAAGCGATTAGCAATAAATATTAGGCCTTTGCTGGGTGTACCTAGAATGCGAAACCCAAAAGGCATTGGTTTATTTATTTTAGGTTTATTGGAAGACTATAAAGCAACAAATGAGAAAATATATTTAGATGAAGCCAAAGAACTTGCTGACTGGTTGCTTACCCAACAAAGCGATAAAACTACTTGGTTACATAGTTGTTGGGGATATCATTTTGACTGGAATGCCCGCGCTTTTTTTGTGCCAAAGGGTAAGCCCAACGTTATTACCACTATTTATGTGGCACAAGCTTTATACGCATTAAGTGAAGTGACCGGCGAAAATAAATATAGAGAACCAGCGCTTGATAGTGCTCATTTTATAGTTAAAACTTTATACAAAGAAAGTGATGATAAACAGTTTTTTGGCTACATACCAGGTGAAAATACATTTGTACATAACGCAAGTCTATGGGGCGCTGCATGGGTAGCAAAAGTGGCTACACTTACAAGCAATGAAAATTATAAGCAGCTTGCTTTAAATGCTGCGCGTCAGTCAGTAAAAGGTCAGGGAACTGATGGCTCTTGGGTTTATGGCGCTCGCCATCATCATCAATTTATAGACGGTTTTCACACAGGCTACAATTTAGAAGCATTACGCTTATTAAGTGATGCTCTAAATACAGATGAATTTGAAGAGCCTATTAAGCTAGGATTACAATATTATAAAGAGCACCTATTCGAAAAAGACGGTACCGCTAAATATTATAATAACAACCGTTATCCATTAGACATGCATAGTGTGTCGCAAGCTATTTTTACGTTATTAAAAGTAGGTAAAACAGCCGATGACTTTGCTATGGCTGAAAAAATAATAAACCGATCTATTGAAACACTGTACCTATCAAAAGAGCAGCGTTTTATTTATCAAAAAAATAAGCTTTTTACTAATAAAATAAACTACATACGTTGGACCCAAGCGTGGGTTTATTATTCATTTGCTTACTTTCATAGTCAAAAACATAGCCAAAAAATTAGTTAACAAAGTAGAAGCTGAACCACTTTTAAAACGGATATAAAAATGAAACGAATTGAATTTCTAAAAGCACCAATGGATATAGCAACAATGGAAGAAACAGTTTCTTTTATTGAAAGTAGAATAGAGAAAAAGCAATTTTTACAGCACGTGGTAGTTAATGTGGCAAAAATTGTGAACATGCAAAAAGATCCTGTTTTAGCTGATTCAGTAAGAGCGTGCGATTTAATAAATATAGATGGTATGGGCGTCGTGTTTGGGGCCCGCTTTTTAGGTCATGATGTACCAGAACGTGTTGCTGGTGTTGATTTATTCCATGAGCTATTAACAATGAGTGCAAGACGAGATTTCCCTGTGTTTTTACTCGGTGCTACCGAAGATGTAGTTACTAAAACCGTTGATAAAGTGACAGCGCAAAATCCTAATTTAATAATCGCTGGGTATAACGATGGCTATTTTTGGGATGATGAGGAAGCTGTTGTTAATAAAATACGTGAATCAGGTGCAAAGTTATTATTTGTAGCAATTACCTCACCCAAAAAAGAAAACTTTATCAATAAGTGGCAAGACA
Source organism: Pseudoalteromonas sp. 78C3 (assembly GCF_002836695.1). NCBI lineage: Bacteria > Pseudomonadati > Pseudomonadota > Gammaproteobacteria > Alteromonadales > Pseudoalteromonadaceae > Pseudoalteromonas > Pseudoalteromonas sp. 78C3. The sequence goes on along the minus strand of NZ_PJAV01000001.1, from coordinate 3,634 downwards.
AATTAGGTGTTGATTTTGTTATGGGCGTAGGAGGTACATTTGATGTAGTAGCTGGAAAAGTTAATCGTGCACCACGGTGGATGCAAAACGCAGGCTTAGAATGGTTTTATAGAGTTATGCAAGAACCTGGCAGAATGTGGAAGCGTTACTTAATTACAAACTCTAAATTTGCATATTTACTACTTAAAGATAAATCAAAATAATAAGTATATGAATGATTAAATCCTTAGAGTACTTCAGAGCTATAGTTGTGTTTTTATAGTTGCAGGCAACATTTAATATTGAAATTATCAAAGCAAATAATTCTTTGCACTAATTATTCAGAGTATTATTTTACTTCAATACTAAAGTGCTATTAATAATGATTGCCTAAAGACATATTAGTATACGCACAAGGATGGTGTTTTATTTTGGATGATTTCAAGTTTTAATTTTAAGTATGATAATTTTTGTAATACTACTTTGTTTGTTAATTGTGGTTATGGTAAAACTTTAAAAGTGTCGTCGCCCTATGATTGGCTTAGTTATGTAAGCTAGGTTTTATAACAATGAATTTATTTTTGCTATTTAAATTTTCTCTTGATACCTCGTACAGTAAATTGCTTCAGTATAAGAGGTTAACTAGAAAGCCCTTGCTCAACTTTATAAACTTAAATTAAACATTTTCTAGTTATTTGGTATTGAAGTTTTACCCTGATTTCTTTGTTTATCATTGCTTTTAGCTTTTTTTGTTGTTTTACATTGTTATTTTAGTAATAAAGTAATCCTTTTGTAGTGTTTTTTGTTTTTTTTGATCTTGTTTGTATATATAATGTCCTGAATTAATAATAGGAATAGTAACCTTAATAAAGGTTACTTTAAATTTGATGCATGATAATGGACTTTTTATTTTCGAGGGAAGAAATGATTAAAACATTAACAAAATTTAAAAAATTAAGCGCAATGATTGCACTTACTTTAGCTAGCTCGCAAACATTAGCAGCAGACTTAGGTGTTGCAAATAACTTTTCTGCATTTGTATTTGACGAGTTTAAGTCTCACGTAGGCCGTGCTGATGGCGCTATTGCTGCTGGCGATATTAATTTAAAAGGTGTTTACAGTGTTGGCTATAACCGCTCATCGAGCCCTAATGAATATTACTTAATCAGCGAAACAGGCATTGAATTTGAGCGCGGTCGCCAGTTTGTTGGTAGCATGCTTGCCGGTGGTGGTATTGACACCCATTGGAGTGTGCGTTGGAGCATGGAGCAAGGTTCAAGCATTAAAAGCCACCAAGATGAATCTGCATTCCCGTTTAGCTTTGATGAGCAAGAAGAATACTATAAAAGTTTAAGCTCAGAACTCAATCAGCTTGACGAAACAGGTACAGCTAAATGGACGTGGGGTGGGCTTTACCTAAAAGGTGATAGTACATCTGAAACTCAAGTATTTAATGTAGATGCTGAGCGATTTGCTAAAGCTCATACTTTTAAAGTTCGTGGTATACCTAAAGGCGCTACTGTTATTTTTAATATAACAGGCGATCAAAATGTAAATGTAAGAAGTAAAAGCTTTGCTAGGTTAAGAAAGCATACTTCTAAAACTGTATTTAATTTTGTTGATGCTCAAAATCTTAATATTAAAGGTAGCCGCTGGGAAGGGGTGATTTTAGCTCCTTATGCTGATATTAAAGCCTCTTTTGGTATCGCAAAAATGCCTGTAATTGGCCAGAGTTTTCGTGGTTCGATGGCATTATTAGGTGGTGAGTTTAAAGGGAACCTACCATCTGTTGCTGAACCAATTGCTCCATTTGCAATGGAACCAAAATGGCAATGGAATTCTAGTGACTTTATGCCGCAATACAATCAAGTAATGAGCACTCCAGTTATTGTTCAGCTAAATGATGATAACAATGACGGTGTTATCAATAATAGTGATGTGGCTGATATAGTCGTTGTTACCTTTAAAAATGGAGATTACTCACACGGAGTTGTAAGAGCGCTGAGCGGTATTAATGGCACTGAGTTATGGGATTACTCTCAAGGTGCGATTATGGCTGATGCGGCATTCTCGGTGGGGGCGGCTGACTTCGACAATGATGGTATAGTTGAAATTATTGCTACGAGTAGGTTTGAAGATTTTGTATCTGTGATTGATAATACTGGAGTAGCAAAAAAACAAATAGGCAAGATCAATTCTGGCTGGAGAACCACCAGTGATATAGCTATAGCAGACATTAATAACGATGGTTCTTTAGAGTTTACGCTTGGAGATGCTGTTTATAATTATGATACTGGCTCGTTATTCAATTTTAATAGGTCACCAACATCTACTATTTTTGATTCAAACAATGATGGTATCCAGGAAGTATTTACCAATGGTAAGTTACTAGATGAAAATGGCGCTGTTCTTTGGTCATATAAGGGTGAAAATGACGTATGGTTCTCATCTGTCGCCGATATCGATGATGATAAAAAGCCTGAGATTATATTGTCAATTCCTTCTGGTACTTTATCACAAGAAAAAAGTCGAGTAGTAGTACTTGAACATAATGGCAACGTTAAATGGGAAGTTAATACTGAGGTTAACTCAGGTGGTGGTGCACAAGCCATATCAAACTTTTTAGGTTCAACTCGTATGGGCATTGTAAACGCGGGTTACACAGCTGTTACTATGTACGATAAAGATGGGCAGTTAGTGTGGTCTGTGGCTAACGATGACGAGTGGAGTGGTAAAATAGGCGTAAGCGCTTATGACTTTAATGGCGATGGTATTGATGAAGTAATAGTTCAAGATCATCTTACTGTTAGAGTGCTTAATGGTGTTAATGGTGAAGTTTTATCAACCGTTGATAATTCAACGGCATCACTTTGGGAATATCCAATAGTAGTAGATTTAGAAGGCGATAATAACGCTGAGTTAGTTGTTGTTTCTAATAACTATGATTCTCGCTGGTTAATTAACAACGGTGTAACTGTATATGGCGCTGCTGATAGTAGTAAACCATGGAAAAATGCGACTAGAATATGGAATCAGCATTCTTACCATCAAACTAATATATCTCAAGATGGTCAAATTCCTAAAGTCGAAAAACCTAGTTGGTTAAATAATAATACATATCGCTCAAGTACAATTAAGTAAATATTTACTTTTTATTTAAAAAGCCAATTAAGTTTTTAATTGGCTTTTTTTATTGTTTATATTATTAACATTTTGTATTTCAAAAATAAGTAGGATTTACGTTTGTCGAAATTAAAAGCAGATCCAGCTATACGCAGTTTACTAAATCGTATGCCTAGTAATGTGCAAAAGAGCTTTACTGAAGAGCAGCTAGCTCATTTAAAAGTGGCTATAGGTGCAAGGCAGTGGGGTAAGCATGCTGTGGATTGCAGAGGTGTAATTAAGTTTTTTAAATACAGATACTATTTTGTTTTACTGGCTGGTCGTAACAGAAGAGAACTTAGTAAAAAAGAGCAAAAAATAGCAGCTATATCGCAGGCAATCACTATATCTATGTTTAGTTTTTTTGTTATTACAATTTTGCTGCTTATTATTTATTTAGTTAAGTCGGCTTTAGGTATTGATATATTTAGTAATTACTCTTTTGGGGTATGGGCTTGGTTTAAAGATTTGTTTAAATAAAAATAAGATGCTT
>NZ_PJAV01000101.1:0-7541 GCF_002836695.1 Pseudoalteromonas sp. 78C3 | reverse complement strand
CTATGTGTCTCAAGGTCGGATTATGGCACGTGCCAGACTCTAACTTCGAGTCTGGCTTAGGTTCAAATTTAAGCATCGATCTGTTCTGATACTTCTAACGCATCATCAACTTCTATTCCCAAGTACCTGACAGTGCTCTCTAGTTTTCTATGGCCAAGTAGAAGCTGACAGGCTCTTAAATTTTTAGTTTTTTTGTAAATTAGTGATGGTTTGGTACGTCTCATTGAATGAGTGCCATATTGAGTCTTATCTAACCCAATTGAGGTGACCCAAGAGTCAACTATACGTCCATATTGACGGGTTGAAAGGTGTTCAGAGGAATGAATTCGTGACTTAAACAAGTAATCATAAGAATTGAGAGTAAATTGCTCTATGAGCGCCACAATTGATTTCCTTGTATTTCCAGTAATTTCAAATTGAACAGGCATACCAGTCTTTTTTTGAACGACTATTGCCCGTGATTGGATTGCTTTACCATGTGCAATGTCATTAACTTTTAGTGAAACTAAATCACACCCTCTTAGTTTGCTATCTATGGCTAGGTTAAATAGTGCTAGATCTCTTATTTTATGAAAAAGTTCCAGTCGTATTCGGATAGCCCATATTTGCTGTAATTTTAGAGGTAACTTTTGTCCTACAAGCTTATTTTTATTCCAAGGCTCTTTAGGCTGATATATAGTTAACTGGTGCATTAGTTGTACTCCGGTGTTTATGGAGTTTTAAGCTTAGCTCGCTACAAAAGAATTCGGGTATGAGCGAGAAGCGGACATTGAGAGTGGCTAAATGTAAGAGTTAATTGATTGGTCAAACTGTTTTTTACTCATATATTCATGAAATGAGGAAAAGCGTATATTGTTGACTCAGCTTTTTTGTAGGCGATAGAAACTTAGAGATAGTAATATCTTAGGTAATTTGGTAAAACTATGTAGATATTATCGTGCCTATAGCAGAGAAATGCGCTATTCGCGTGCTATTAAATTATACACATGGAGTAAGGGTATTGTTCAATAAATTAATTCCAATTTCTCTGATCGTTTTGTTATCAGCTTGTGGTGCAACCCAACCAGCACCATACCAAAAAGATAAAATACTTGAAGATAGAGATCAATATAACGGTTTAGAAGGTATGGCTCAGTATCAAAAAGATCAGAATTACCTTGTAAGTAAAGAGCTGTCTGATAAATGTACCAAAGCTAAAATTGACTTAGCAGTTGCAGAAACAAATAAAAATGCTAACGAAATTAAGAAACAAAATTCACTAATTAGCAATACGTGTATAAGGTTTTTCAAGTCGGGCCTCTAACAGTTTTGTCGGTTCCACGTCGTTTCATATTTTAGCAAATAATTACAAACCGCTTAAAACGGCGGTTAATTTTTTAAAGGAGTAAGGTTTTTGAATTTAACTAGGAAGGTTCTATTAATTTGTTTGTTTTTTCCATTTGTAGCTTTCGCCAAAGGGAAAGTTGGGATTGCCGTCGGTGTGTCTGTTGATGGGTTTTTTAGTCCTGAAATAACCGAGTTTAAAATTGATGAAGTTCATTCTGGATCTCCTGCAGAAAAAGCTGGAGTTAAAGTTGGTCAATTAGTTATCGAACTTGATGGTTGCAAAATCCCGGGCTGCCCAGCAGATAAAGCTAAAAAGCTTATGGATAAAGAAACAGGTGAAATATTACTATTACTAGTTAAAAACTTAGATGGCAGTGAAGCTTTGCTAAAAATACATGTAGGTGAGTAAAAATCTAACGAGAAACTAAACAAGGATAAAAAAGTTGGCTTTTATATGGGCTCCATTAACTTCAAGAGCTTATTTTGGGGTTATTCTACAACTTTATTGTTACAGTCCGCTTATGGCACAAAGCACGCATTCGTCATAACTCATTTTTGTCCATAGACGTGTTATAAGTATAACTCGCCTTTGCCCCAAAGTGAGTTGCGAGCGATTGAGAACTAGCTTAGCCAAATCGTCACTTGACTTACTTTTCGTAATGTCAGTAAGGATTGAACAGGGTTGGAATAGCATAATATTGCGCAACCCCCAAGCTACTGACATAGTGAGCATCACAGTTTGAGTTAGTTAAGACCATTAGCATATTTGACTTATGGTTATAAAATGAATATAAATTCTCAATGCGTTACTATGATGTGAAATTAATTTAACGGCGCGCTATATGTATGTCAGAAAATGTCTTGAATTCAACTGCTCTTGAAGTGCTGTCAATGAAGGCTGATGAGTTTTTGATAGGTAATGATCATGAAAAGATTAAAACGTTCTTAGAACCGTTGTTAGGCGTTGATTATAAGTTTGAAAATCTCGTTGATGAAGCTCGTTTTTACTATATATTGGGTAATTGTTCAGCAGCGATTTTTAGTTACCATAAACTAGATTGGTTTTCTGATGAACTAAGTAAATCCGTTATATTTTTCAGAAAAGCTCTATACGTCATACGACAAATCAACTTTCCAACTGATGAAGAACTTTTTCTGCAAAGCTGCATTGAAACCAATTTAGGCAATAATCTAAGTTCTCAAGGTCGTGCTTTCTGCTGTATTCCATTATGGGATAATGCCTTTAATTGCATACAAAATCCTGTCTCTATAATATCTAAAGCAAACAACGAGCTTTTTCTTGCGAGTAATGTTTACGATCCTAGTCATAAGCACTACCACTACTTTACTGCATACCTACTCATAAATTTAGGTCTTGAAAGCCTTGAGCAGCTCCATCCTGAGCAAATAATTGCTTATTCAGAAAACAGCAATTTTATGAATTTTAAAGCATGGTTTGAAGATACTTTTAAACCAGAAGATTTTGACTATTTTGAGTCATTTGAAGAGGAAGTTGAGACAAGAAAGCAGGGGGAATATTTAAAGTGGTGTGGAGATAACAGGCTTTTTATAAATGATTTAAATGACGTTTGCGTATCTGAAATTGTCTATCAAGACATTATGACTCTCCCCTCTTTTTCTCAACAAATAAACTTCGCTTTATCGATGCATGAAGAGCTTATGTATCATGGAAACTTCGATGAATTAAAGAACGATTTTTGCTATGCGCGTTATCTAATTTTTTCGGCTAGAAACATACCTAGTGACCATACACATTTCTTCAACAAAACATATCCTCACGTTGATGATATGTCACACTCCATTACCAACCTAAAAGCTAGTCATTATAAAAGCGCGTTCAGAACGCTTTACTCGCTATTTGATAAAATTGCTTACTTTATCAATCGCTTTTTTGATCTGAATGATATCAAGTATGATCATAAAATCAGCTTTGACAGTATTTTTAGTGAGCTGAAAGGAAGTAAGAGCTGGAAACCACACAGTAAGCTTAAAGACAGTCAGAATTGCTTTATCCATGCCTTATTCTACATCCTGAAAGACATTCGAGATGTGAAAGATTCGACTTCTGTCAGTCGGTGGCTTGATCCTGATGCAAAGGCGTTTTCTGAAATTAGAAATGCTATAGAGCATCGTTCTTTAAAGATTGTTGATGATTTTGGTTATACCCTAACTCAATCAGGTAAAGCTTTTAAGCAATCACAGCTTGAAAAGCTTAATGGTGATATAGGTGACTTTGAAGAACAACTTCAAGAGCTGTATGGTGAAATTGCTTCGGCGAAAAAGGCTCATAATATAACTCTTAAAGCCGAACTAGAGACCAAAAAAAAATTACTTGATGAAGGTTTGCGTCAAGCACAGTCAAAAATTTATGAGCACCAAAAGCTTTCAAGTCATTCTGTGCTGATAAAAGAGAGCGAATTTGAATCAAGGCTCATGACGCTGATAAAGCTCGCTCGAAATTCGATTATGTACCTTTCACTAGCAATTCATGTAGAAGAGAAAAATAAGCCAGATAATGGTGCAGTGATGATGCCTATCGAAGTACCTTTGAAGTAGAGCATTGTATCCTATAAATATTTTTTTAGGAAAGTATGGCTGAATCATTTCTTGAATCGCCATCGACTCAGTAGACACATGTGAGCTTTTTTTCACAACTTATCCTAAGCCACTTTTGCCCAAATCCTAATCAGTAATACATCCACTATCCTCATAGTGACTTTTAAATAGGAGGTCACTATGAAACCAGAACTAAATCACAATGCTACTAGTGTGAAACGTCCTTTCAAGCTTGAAGAGATTTGGCGTATTCGCACTCGAATTGAAATTCAAAATAACTTGATGCAATTAGCTTTACTTAATTTGGCTATAGATAGCAAGCTAAGATCATGTGACTTACTCTCTTTAAAAGTTCGAGACGTCACTACTCTCGATCAAGTATTTGAAAGGGTTCAATTAACGCAGAAGAAAACTGGGATCGAAGTTCAATTTGAGATAACTCCGAGAACACAACAAAGTATTATCCATTGGATTCAAGAAGTTAAATTGCAACCCAGTGATTATTTGTTTCGGAGTATACGCCGCTCCAATCAACCAATAAGCTATTCATATTACAGGTCTATCATCAGGAGCTGGGCTGAGCAATTAGGACTTGATTGCAAATTTGGACAGCATGATGTGCATGAACATCATTATCAGGACTGATTCCGATGTAATCGCTTTGTAGGGCCACATATGAATATGCATGGCTGACTCAGTATCAAAAGTTCAGGCTATTGATTTTTGCCTTATAAATCTACACAAATGACGAATGTTAGCCGATAGATACAAGTTAAGGTGAGCGCGCACAGTGAAATTGTGTTCTTCTTACAATTTTAAGTGTGTAAATAATTTAAAATACCACAGTCCCTAATGGTTTTGTCTTGGTCACACGATGACGCCATATTTTCGAGTGATGACTTTAATACGTTTAGCTCTTCAATGCGAATAATGACGTCTGATAAATGCTTAGCTATTAACGTATTGATATTTGAACAGCTCTGATCTGGCCTCGAACGACTGTCCATTAGCGTTTTTACTTCCATGATAGACATATCTAATGAACGACACTGTTTGATAAACAGGAGTTGTTCAATAGTCCCCTTGTCGTAGACACGATAATTTCCACTTGAGCGCTTAAGCTCAGGCAAGAGCCCCTTCTTTTCATAAAAACGAATGGTCTGAATACTACAACCTGTCGTCTTTGCGACATCACCAATTTTCATTTTTTTCTCCTAACCGTTGACTCTATACCAAGTATAGACTTTATACTCATACTATTCATCAGTAAAGAGTGTGTTTCTAATGAGCGGATGTGGGTGCGAAGTTGAAATAAAAGACCAGTCTCAACGACAGGTTTTGTATTGGCTTTTGGGAATAAACGCGACAATGTTTGTTATAGAAATGGGGATCGGGTTGCTTGCTAATTCAACCGCATTAATAGCCGATTCACTTGATATGCTCGCCGACGCAGTTGTCTATGGTGTTGCCCTTTATGCTATTGGTAAATCGCTATTGCACAAAGCCAATGCGGCTAGAATTAGCGGCTTTTTTCAGATGGCACTGGGTGTGTTGATTATCATTGATATTGTAAGACGGTCAATTTACGGTAGCGAACCTGTATCGGGACTAATGATGGCTATGGGGGCAGTTGCACTGGTTGCTAATGTCATTTGTCTTGTGATCATACGCAAACAAAGAAATGAAGAAGTGCATATGCGGGCAAGCTGGATATTTTCAGCCAACGATGTGATTGCCAACTTAGGTGTTATCTCTGCTGGCGCTTTGGTGTTTTGGCTCGATTCTCGATGGCCTGATCTGGTTATCGGTGTGATAGTTTCGTGCGTTGTGTTGCGCGGGGCAAAAATGATCCTCGAAGATGCTGGAAATGAAAGACAGCGAGCGCTTAATGCGCAAAGTTGATAAGAAAATGCCAATTTTTAATTGCACATCAAAACTGCGTAGGTTGGCATGGCTACTTATTACTTTGCTCATGTGTCAATCGGGCTTTTCGTTCGCCGCTCAATGCGATGAATACTCTAAAACGTTTTTGTCCAAAAACGAGTTTATCTAACCGCCTGCTTCTCGCTCTTTGCCGAAGTTCGGCTCAGTGCCATGAGCAGACATCGAAGGTTTTTAATGTCTGAAGTCAAGATTTGACCCCATTCACTTTAGCTGTTAATCAAAGGTTACAGTTATCTAACTTATCGATCTGTTCGCCAATTTGGGTGACTTTTTTCATCTGTGCTTGTAGTAGTTTTAAACAATTGTGCTGTTTTTCAACGCGGTTATTGAATTCAATCTGCTCAAAACGAACGTTTTGTGAATACAAGCCAACCGTAAACGTCACAATAAAAATGACTGTTAGGTTGGCTCCAGAAGCATAATTTTTACGATTACTTTCGCCTAATTCTTTCGTTTCTTTTGCGACAGTTCCTTCCGCAATGTTTTCATTCGGCATGTGTAATGCCATGATGACGATAATGGACCAGAGTAACCTAAAGGCTAATATCCCAAGTAATATGGCGAATAGAAACCATGCAATATAGAAATATATGGGCATAGCATAAAAACTGGTGTAATTTGAAGTGACCCAGAAAGTTGAGCCAAACCAATCGGTTAAATCGAACGCTAACGGCCAAAAAGTCGCGGCATTTAACGCGGTCACGACCATACTGAGAAAGAGGCCCTTGAGAGGTTTTTCGAAAATAGAAAGAACTTTATCGAATTTTTTTTCCATAAATTGTTTCCTAAAAGTTGTATAAAAGGTAACTATGGTAAATGTTCATGAAACTTTTTTGCATAACGGCCTATTCTATTTGTATCCTTTTTAAACTCCAACTCAGCAGTCCAGTCATAAAATATTATTTATAGGAATCAGGTGGCACCTGAAATCAACAGAGAAAATACAGAGTTGCTCTAGCATCAGTCAAAATCTGTTTCGAGCCGTTAATTGCATAAATAACTCTATTCACTGAAAACATATTGCGAATATATGATAGTTAAAAACATAGGCGATAATATTTTCATAAGCGAGAGAAACTTCTGTAATCTACTAAACACGAGTATTCTCTTATCAGACGTATCAGGATATGACTTGAAAAATTTCCTGTATGCTATTTTATTTACAAAACCAAGTAGCTCATTGGAAAAGAACATAACAAACATTGCACCAGGGATCGCTTTAGGTAAAAAGGCGGATATGTCCTGTAACTCTAAGCCATACCAAAAAAAGCTTAATCCTGAAAAAGTAATAAGATAAGTTAGTGCTGAAGTCAGAATTATTGACTTAGCACCCTTTTTTGTTTCTTCTTTAGAAATCTTATCCATTACCTTCTTATATTTTTCTGGATCTTCCTTTTCGAGGTTAGATATTTTCCCGTAGTTACTGTAGTCCACCTCAGGCATTGGCATTTGAATTAACGATACTAACCAAGAAAATAGGATAGATGACAATGCGAAAACAATTACGAAGGTATTCATATACCCTGGAGTAGCCGGATTAACGAATACGTCATATATAACAACTATCTGGATGAAAAAAGATGCTAATACTAATGTAATAAAAATCAATACAAAGATTAGGGCAAGAAAAGTGACTAAAAGCACATAAATACCGTGCTGCTGAACCTTTTCACCTTTTATAATATTCTTAAACA
>NZ_PJAV01000165.1:0-88443 GCF_002836695.1 Pseudoalteromonas sp. 78C3 | reverse complement strand
GAAGAGTGCCTTTTTTGAAACCATGTAAAATGAATACTATTTAATAAATGTGCCCCGGATTGGATAGTCGTTTTCTCTTGAAAACTTAATTCCACCTAGCAGTTGCTCTAAATCAGGACGAACAAACGGGCTGTTTGATATATCGACCATTTGAAGCTGATTTTTTTCATTAAGCACATAAATCCCTGGTTCAGCAAATGGATGATCAGTTTCTGCACCACTGCGAGGCTCGCTAATATGTAGCCCTAAATCAGTCATTTGTTCGATTGTTAAACCATAGTAAATTGGGAAGTTAATATCTATTTTTTCAAGATGTTTATTAAGCTGCTCATGGCTATCACCACTTACTGCAACCACTTCAACTCCAGTCTCTTTAAAGTCTTTATGAACTTTAGCAAGCTCGTTGAGTTGCGCAGTACATTTAGGGCAGTGCTGGCCTCGATAAACAACAATCATTTTCCACGGAGAGTCACTTATTCTGTCAACTAAATCTACCTTTTTCTCATCAACATCACTCACTACTAGTGATGGCATAATATCCGCAGGTTTTAAACTAGTGTTACTCATTGCGATCTCCTTTTACTATTTCAGATTAAAAATTAATTTTGCTCTTACACATAGAGTTTAGGGTAACTTTTATTAATTCAACCTAAAATTGCAATTAAAATCTATTAAAGCTTTAAGACCATCCCTTTATTTTTCTATAAATGGTAGATGCACTTACCCCTAAATAAGCAGCAGCAAGAGGAATGTTGTCTTCGCAGCTTTTGATTGCGTTTTCAATAGCCCTTTTTTCAACTTGCCATAATGGTTCTATATCGTGAACCGACATAGGAGATAATTGAACACTCTGATCGTTTGTATTGTGAATTGACTTAGTTGAGCTTGAGTGTTTTACAGCGCCTAGACCAAATGAATTTGGTAGCATATCTCTTTCTATTACATCGCCATCATTAATAACGACTGTATTTTCAATTACATTTTGCAGTTCGCGTATATTTCCTGGCCAATCGTAATTACAAAAAAGCGCCTTAACTTCATCAGAAAAGCCAATAAAATGTTTAGCGTTGCTATCGCTTTTTTGTTTTAAAATATACTCAGCGAGCAGTAAAATATCGTTTCCGCGCTCCCTTAAAGGCGGGAGCTTTACGGGGATAACATTTAAACGATAATATAAATCTTCTCTAAAGCGCCCTTCTGCTACCTCTATTATTGGATTTCTGTTGGTTGCACATACCAAGCGAACATCGCTGTGTAATACCTCGCTGCTACCAACCTTGCTAAATATGCCGGTTTGTAAAAAGCGTAATAACTTAGCTTGTAAGTTAAGCTCCATTTCACATAGTTCATCTAGAAATAACGTACCGCCGTTGGCCACTTCAACAGCGCCCTTTCGATCGCTTAACGCCCCACTAAACGCACCTTTAACATGACCAAAAAATTCAGACTCAAATAATTCGGTTGGTATAGCGGCGCAGTTTATTGCAATAAAAGGACCTTGGCTGCGAGGGCTCGAATCATGAAGGGTTTGTGCGCATACTTCTTTACCGGTTCCACTTTCACCTGTAATAAATACGCATGCTTTGCTTCTAGCTGCGCTATCTAGCAATCTAAAAACGGTTTTCATTGCGAGTGATTCACCAACAAAATCTTGGCTTTTATCACTGCTTTCAACCAAAGGTTGTACTTTAGTTTGCTCTTTGGGTGTTAACGCACTTTCTACTGAGCTAATAAGTCGCTGACTTGTGAAGGGTTTTTCTAAAAAATCAAAGCCACCTAAACGCATAGCTTCCACTGCAATATCAATAGAACTATTTGAGGTGATCATGACTACATTAGCAGGATTTTTTTGTTTATTTACAAATTGTAAAACTTCAAGCCCACTTATATCAGGCAAACATACGTCTTGTACTATCACCGCAGGCATTTTTTCTTTAATACCGACCAACGCAGAATACCCATCTGCGAAATGCTTACATTCAAAACCTACTTGCTCTAGCTGACTTGCGTACAAAGCACCACTTGCGATGCTATCTTCAACTATATAAACAAGACCTTTACCCATTATATCTGACACGGCTTTCTCCTAGATAGCTATACTCTTACTCATTATTTGATATGCATCTCGGGTTTTATCCAAGTTATGCTTAATAACAAGCGCTGCGTGCAAATTTTCTTCTGTGGTTGGTGGTGGTGAATCGTGTAACTGTGTTGCCAATGCAGCTAAAGGAGCGGCTCCATATAAAGCAGCCGAGTTTTTCAAAACATGCATTATTTCTCTAATTTTTATAATATCTGCATTACTAATTGCCGTATCTAATTGGTTAGCCATAGTAGCTAATTCATCGATAAATAAGTTTACTAATCGAGCTAAAACGCTTATTCCAACATCCTTTTCAAGTTGAATTAAAACGTTTAGCTCAGTAATACTTTTATCGATAAACTGCTCTGATATAGGCATAGATAACCTTTGTGTAAGTTAAAGCTTCGTACACTAATAAAATGTAAGAGTTGTAGTTTAAGAGTAATTTATTTTTTGCATTTTGCAAATCAAAATGAATATAAACAATTACAGAGCCCAGGTATCAATACTTTTTGTTAATGTTTGCGGTTTATCGAGCAAGTACCCCTGAGCAATATCACAACCAAGTTGTTCTAATATTTGTAATTGCTCATTCTCTTCAATGCCTTCTGCTACAGTTTGTAAGCCCAATCGCTGAGCCATCGCAATAATTGCACTACATAACGTAAAGTCTTCATTATTAGTTGCAATACCACTTACAAAACTGCGATCAATTTTTAAACCATCAATATCAAATTGACGAAGTAGACCTAAAGACGCGTACCCAGTGCCAAAATCATCAATCCACACCTTTACGCCTTCTTTATGGAAGTTTTCAAACGCCTTAGCTATTTTATCAGGACTATGAATGAGCGCTGTTTCCGTTAGTTCTACTTTGATGGCCTCTGGTGGTATTTGGTGCTTTTCTAGCAAAGCCATTACTTTTGAAAACACATCACCATCTAAAATTTGTACCGGTGAAATATTTAAAGAAACAGCAATATCTGTCATACCAAAATGTCGCATCTGTTTTAGATCAGACAAACATTGCTCAAAAATCCAGTCACCTAATTCTAAAATCATTCCCGATTGCTCTACATGCGGGATAAACTCATCAGGGCCAACAATGCCAAAGCGCGGTGATTGGCACCTTACTAGCGACTCAAAGCCGACCAACTTTCCCGTTCCTAATGATACAAGCGGTTGATAAACCATTTTAAAATAATTATTTTGCATTGAATCAGACATGATTCTTTCTAACTCATGCCATCTTGCGAGATTGACTGGGCTTTCCGATTCTAGGTATTTAAACGCACTCATGATTTTGCTCCGTTTTTCACTCTTAGTGACTTATTATAATGAGTAGCAATTTACAGGCCATTTTAAATGTGGAAAAATAGAAATAAAAACCAATAGATTCAGGCGGTTAAATTGGAAGGTTAAAAGATTTTAGTTCTCCCACTTTATTCGCATTTTGCAATTCAGTTTGCTATGCACCTAAATTGGCAAATGAGCGCTTAATCGAGCCTATAAAGCACAGATAAGCCAGTTAATAGCTGCTACTAAAGCTAGTGTTAGCAATTGTAGGTGAGAAAAGAGAAAGCTTTGATAAAACTCTGTCTAAGTTAAGCACAATCTAAATTTAAAAGCATATAGCTAATTTTATAGGGAGGGATAGAAAGTTAAAACGGTGGTAGGAACATAAAAAAACGCAGGCAACTATAAATAGTTACCTGCGCAAAAGTCTCTAGTTTGAAAGAGTGTCATTATTTTCGTTTTTAGGAGCAGTTACATGTTGTGCATAGTTAGTATTTTGCGAGTCAAATGTATTACTCATCAACTGTGCGTTTTCAACATCAGCTTGTGTAAAAGTAATTGGCTGTATATCTGCCAACGGTTCAATCGAATCGCTACCTCGTAAAACTGTAATACCTATTATTAAAGTGGCAACAAGCAAAATAGACAAAACCATAATTTCAGGTGTTAGTACCCAATTGTTACCTTTAGGCTGTTGTTTAGCTTTTGTGTTTGTTTGCATTTTGCACCCCTTAAAATTTAACTAAATTCGTCTTGATTTGATATTTAATATGTTGCGAAAGCCGTGCCAACTAAACAAAAACAAACGAAAGATAAAATAAACAACAAAATCAAAGTATTAAAAAAATTAAAAATGTAATTTAGAATCCAAAAATAATTCGTAACGTTGTATTTTTATTTTGAATTGCAATTTGCGAATCAAATTGAAAAACCATAATAAAAACACTCATTAAATACTAAAAAATAAATTTAACTTACTCCTAAAATACTAGGTTAATTTCTTCGTTTATCAAGTTTTATGCAACACAAACCCACTTTTTATATTGTTCTTCATTGCTCAGCTCAGCTTTTCCCACACTTGCGCTAAACGAGAGAGCTTTAAATGTTTAGATTCAATAACCTGCTCTGGGGCATATTTATCAAGCAATAAATAAAGTGTCTCACTTACAATTGGCTTAGCTAAGTAATCATTCATCCCCGCTTCTATAAATCGCTCTTTATCACCATGAATTGCATTTGCTGTGAGCGCTATTATAGGGGTGACTATACCTAACTTTCTGATTGCTTTAGTTGCAGAAATCCCATCGAGTATTGGCATTTGGATATCCATAAAAATAATATCAAGTTTATTGTTTTTAGCCTTGGTTATTGCCTCTTGCCCATCACTAGCAATATGTACCCGACAGCCTTTTTGCTCTAAAAACTGCCTTATTACTATTTGATTATTAGTATTATCTTCAGCAACCAATACATTGGTCCCATTCAACTGAGTTAACCCTGAAGGGCTTTCTAAGGCTTCTTTTTGTTCACGATTAGTAAATATAATATCTAAATGAAATAACTGCTCTTCCAATAAACTAATTGCTCGCGGTACATGCGATACTTTAAAAGGGCCATTTAACCTAAGCTCTCTGTCGTTAAGATTTTGCGGTAATAAGTTTTCACCTAGTAAGTCTAGGATAAGTAAACACGGTGAATTAAGGGAGTTATATGTATTTATACACTCGCGTGTTTGGGCTAGCGTTGGAGGATCAGTTAATACAATTGCATCAGGAAAACTATCATACTCAGGGATATCTGGGCATATTTCATAGTGCTCAAAAGCGATAGAAAACCGAGTGAGTGTGTGCTCCAACGCGGTTTTTAAAATTTGGTTATGTCCTACAATCCATACTCTTGGCTTTTTACTTCGTGCTGCAAACCCCTCTCGCAATATTGAGTCGGTTGTGTCTATTTGTAACGGGTAATTAACGATAAACTCACTCCCTTTATTGAGCTCAGAGTTAACCGAAATATCTCCCCCTACTACATCACAAATTTGCTTACATATAGCAAGGCCTAAGCCACTACCACCATGTTTTCGGGTAATTGAATTATCTGATTGAATAAAAGGCATAAACATACTTTCTATTTTATTTTTTGCGATTCCCATTCCAGTGTCTTTTACTGATAAATGAAGATTTAAATTATTGGCTCCAATGTAAGTACATCTAACGGTCACCGTTATTACGCCTTGCTGAGTAAACTTAATCGCATTGGCTAATAAATTAATGGCTATTTGCCTTATACGTGCATGATCACCAATTACTTGAGCGGGGACATCAGGATAAAAATCAAAAACAACCTCAAGCCCTTTTTGCAAAGCGCTTTGGGAAATTATATCTATTGCTTCTTCAATACACGTATCAATACTAAATGGCTGATTATCGAGTGTTATAGCTTGTGCTTCAAAACGCGAATACGTTAATACATCATCCAATACACTCAGTAATGCATCAGAGCTTGTTTTAATCATTTGTGTGTAACGCATTTGCTCAGAAGTTAAACCGGTATGATGCAAAATATCTGCAGAGCCAATAACGGCATTTAATGGCGTGCGAATTTCATGGCTAATATTTGCCATAAATCGGCTTTTAGACTCAGCTAATGTTTCTGCCTGATGTTTAGCTTCAAGCAATATTTGCTCGCTTTCAATACGTTCTTGTATATCAACAAGTGTTGCGGCAATAGATAACAAATCGCTTTCGTAGCCACCCACAATGGGAGTAAGTGTCATTTCAACCCAATTATTTATGCCTTGTGCATTAATCAAACGTATATCAAAGCGACGTATATCACGCTTACCTTGTTTATAATCAAGCAAAGTGCTACTAATTTTTTCTACATCTTCTTTTGCTATAAACTTAATTATAGGTAAGCCAAGACTCTCATCTACACTGCTGTGTAAGACGCGTTGCCATGCTTGATTTATAAATAATAAATTGCCAAATGTATCAAGGCGTAAAACAATATCAGGAATATTATCGACGACAGAGTGGTAGTTATATTCTATCTCTGCCATTGCTTGTTCAGCTTTAACTCGCTGCGTAATATTAGTTTCTATAGCGATAAAATGCTTTACTTTACCTTCATCATCTCGCACTGGATTTGCATCAATAGCAACCCAATAAACGTTACCATTTTTATCGTAATTTGTGGTTTCAACTTGAAAAGGAAGCCCATTTTTTACAGCGTGAGACATAACCTTACGACTTTTTTCACATGTTTTTGGCCCTTGCAGTAATTGACCTGGGCTAGTGCCTATAACCTCATCACAGGTGTAACCTGTAAGTACTTCAAAACTATTGTTAACCCACTCAATTACGCCAAATTTATCTGTAATTATTACTAAGTTATTTGTATGGCTTGCAACAAGCGATAAGCGTTTTACATATTTTTGTTGTTGTGTGAGCAATAATTGAGAATCTTTATGACGTTGAATGTCATAGAACGAGCCTATAAAGCCGCTTTTTTCATCATAAACTAACCTTAACTCAAACCAGTTCATGAGCCCGATGCTGCTTTTAATTTGTATTTCTACACTGGGAGCCTGCTTCCCTTCTAGTAAACAACAGCTGTATGCGACAAAATGCATAATATCATCGCAATTCATTAACTTAGTAATATTGGAGCCAATTAATGAATCGGTTGAGTAACCTAACTTCTTCTCCCAAGCTTCATTAATATAAGTAAAATTCAAATGTTTATCACACTCAAAAATACACTCATCTAAAATAGCTAATAGCTTTGCTTGACGTCGATTACTATTGGAAAGTTTTTCAACTAGTGCATATTGGATTTGAACTTGTAGCTCATCATTATTATTCATGATCTCTCCAATACTTTATAAAAGTATTACTCTCACAAACTCGTGCATAAAGAAGGGAAACCTTTTCACAGTAGAATGCTTGTTCAAAAGGAGTGCGTCTCGGTGTGCAGTCACTTAAAATAGTGGCATTAGAACCACGTGCAACAGCAGTGCGCACAGTTGAATCAATACAGATAGAAGACACAGTACCCGCTAAAATTATATTAGTGGCCCCATGTTTTTTGATGTTTTCGGCTAAATCTATATGTGTAAAAGCATTTAAACTTCTTTTCCCAAATACCACCTCTATAATATTACTAAAAAGGTCTAGCTGCTTAATGGTTTGAGCACCGTACGAACCCGCTTTAAATGCCCCCACCGCAATGACTTTTAATATACCAATCGGATTTTTAAGCTCGCTATAGTTTTGCGTAAAGTGAATGGGTGTATTAATAACTAAAGCAAATTGCTCTGCCCAGAAGGTCAATAAATAGAGTGTATTTTCCCCCACGCCAGTAATTCTTGATGACTCTTCAACCTCGTCATACAAAATACCTTTTGGCAAAAAGTAATTGTTTTGAAAACCAATTAAAATAGGTGCTGTCTTAGAGA
Organism: Pseudoalteromonas sp. 78C3; assembly: GCF_002836695.1. Taxonomy (NCBI): domain Bacteria; kingdom Pseudomonadati; phylum Pseudomonadota; class Gammaproteobacteria; order Alteromonadales; family Pseudoalteromonadaceae; genus Pseudoalteromonas; species Pseudoalteromonas sp. 78C3. Next base: position 80,605 of record NZ_PJAV01000165.1, on the reverse strand, counting down.
AATCATCCATAACTCTCTCCTTATTAATCAATTTAAGAGGCTAACTGCCAAGGTTTAATAAATTTCTCAAGTACCGCTTTTGTCACTGGCTTCTGTAAATAGTGAGTAATTCCTTTATCAAACAACTCAGCTATTTGCTCATCGCCTGTTAACCCCGTTAAAATAACTTTAGGAGTATTGTTATTAGGTGTATTTTGCCTAACTAATTGCTGCGCCACATCGCTACCAAACATTCCTGGCATACGCTCATCTAAAAGTAGCAAGTCAAATGGTTCATTTTGAGCAAGTGTTAATGCACTGGCACCATTTTCTGCACACGTTACTAAGCAGCCCAGCATTTCAAGCATTACTTTTGTAGCAATTTGGCTCGGTAAGCTGTCGTCTGCTACTAATACCGATAAACGTGTTTGTGTGTGAAATGTTGTTAAAATAGTAATTAAGTCGGTATCAAAAAATGGCCAGCCTAATATTTTTTTAGATAGTTTATGAGCTTGGCTCAGCTCGTAAATGTCGTTAATAGAGCACAACTTTATGTGTGTATTTAAGCTGTCACTATTTAATTTATCAATTAATGCGTTACCACTAAGATGGCGTAAATCCTCTAGCTGTGCAGACTCTCTAAGCGTGCTATTAAATAATTTAAAATTTAAACCAAAACGATCGTGAGTATTAGCTGACATTTTTAAACAGCTTTTGAGTAACGCTTCGCAATCAGTTAAAACGTCTACATTTTGTCTAACATCAAGCGCTAAACTAACAGACTCTTTAGTTGCTAAGAGCCCGTGAAAATCCAACGTGTTTACTTGTTCAGAATCATCAATCTGATAGTGAATACTAACTCCCTGAATATTTGCTTCGAGGTTAAGTAAAAAGCACTGCTTTACTGCTGCTAGCGCCGGAGTAAGAAACGCCTCGCATTGTGCAATCATTTGCTCTGGCGGAATTTGCAAACAGACGTAGTTACATTGCAACTTATTGATTAAGGTAATAGAGAATTTTTGACTTTGGGTTTCACAATATTTACCTATTACTCCTTGGATAATTTCTAAAACGTGACTATTAATATTCATAAAGCATTCTCGTTAACCCAATGTATAGCTCTATATCATCAAGTTATGTGCCATAAATTAATTCTTGTAAACACACTTGCATTCATAGACTTAAGTATTAGACAAACAGGGCTCTGGTTTTTCATTCGCATTTTGCAAATCATATTGCTATGCATAATATGATTTATGCTTTTATTAGAATGGTGCAATCAATTTTTTTCTCTTTAAATAATTTTCCATTCATTTAAACTGATATTAATCAAATTGAGGAGAAAGCTATGTTAACCGTAATTTTTGGCCGTGAAGGTTGTCCATTTTGTGTTCGTGCGAAAGATGTTGCTGAGCAATTATCAAACGAACGTGATGACTTTAAATTTCGTTACATCGACATAATTAAAGAAGGTATAAGTAAAGCCGACCTTGAAAAGTCAGCGGGTAAGCCTTGCCCTACTGTTCCACAAATTTTTGTAGACCAAAATCACATTGGTGGATTTACAGAATTTGAAGCTTACGCAAAAGAAAACCTAGGCTTGTATAAATAAGCTTTGTATTAAATATGTTAACCAGTTTAATAAACCCTACATTGAGCTGGTTAAATTTCGACCAACATCAAACACATACAAATTAGTTTCAATTTATACAAGCATTTGCCTCGCGAATCCTATATAATGCGCGCCTCTTTAAATTCGTTGAGGCGTATTAATGTCAGAACCAGTCACGTTTGAATCTCTAAATCTTTCTCCTGCAATTTTGAAGGCAGTTGAAGAGTTGGGTTACAAGACACCATCTGAAATCCAAGCTCAATGTATACCGTTATTGCTAGAAAGAAAGGACGTACTGGGACTAGCTCAAACGGGTACAGGTAAAACCGCAGCATTTGCACTGCCATTACTAAATAATATTGACCCGTCTGTGAAACAGCCACAGATCCTTGTACTCACACCAACACGTGAGCTTGCGATCCAAGTTGCTGAGGCATTCGAACAATATGCTAAACATGTTCGTGGTATTGAAGTATTGGCACTATATGGTGGCCAAAGCTACAGTATCCAATTAAGCGCACTTCGTCGTGGCGCTCAGGTTATTGTTGCAACTCCAGGTCGTTTAATCGATCACATTAACCGTGGCACTATCAAGTTTGATGCTCTACAAGCACTTGTACTTGATGAAGCCGATGAAATGTTACGTATGGGCTTTATCGATGATGTAGAAAGCATCATGGAAAAAACACCGCGCGAAAAGCAAACATGTCTTTTCTCTGCGACTATGCCTAAGCAAATTCAAAACATCAGCAGCAAGTATATGAACAATCCTGAACAGGTTCATATTTCTGCGCGTAACTCTACAGTATCATCTGTTGAGCAAGTGTTTTGGAATGCAAGCGTACATAAAAATAAAGCTATTGTTCGCTTCTTAGAAGCTGAACAGTATGAAGGTGCTATTGTTTTCGTACGTACGCGTAACGATACAGTACAACTTGCTGAGTTATTAGAGCGCGAAGGTTTCTCTGCTGCTCCACTTAATGGTGATATGAACCAGCAAGCACGTGAACGCACTGTAGAACGCTTAAAAAGCGGCATGCTAAATGTTGTTATTGCAACAGACGTTGCTGCTCGTGGTCTAGATGTTGACCGCTTAAGCTTAGTTATCAACTACGATATCCCACAAGATTCTGAAGCCTACGTTCACCGTATCGGCCGTACAGGTCGTGCTGGTCGTACTGGTAAAGCAATCTTATTCGTAAAACATAACGAACGTTATTTACTTAAAAATATCATTCGTCATACGAAGTCTGAAATTGCACAAGTTGAATTACCAACTGCAAAAATCGTTGAAGAAAAACGTATTGAAGCGTTACAAGCAAAATTAACTATTGCGCTTGAAAACAAAGATATTACATTCTTTAACGAGATAGCTACTAATATGGCTGAAAAACTTGAACTTCCTCTTGAAAGCTTAGCGGGTGCGTTACTGTGTTTAGCACAGCAACAGTCTCCAATTAAAGTTGAAGAAGTTAAGATTCAACCTCGTGAACGTAACGAGCGTAACGATCGCAACCCACGTAGTAACGACCGCAATGATCGCGGTGGTGACCGTGGACGTCGTAACGAACGTGGCGGCGAACGTGGTGGTGAACGCGCTGAGCGTAAACCTCGCGAACGTAACAGCCGTGATGCAGGCCCTATGGATACTTACCGTATCGAAGTAGGTCGTGAACACGGTGTTCAGGTTAAGAACATTGTTGGCGCTATCGCTAACGAAGCTGACATCTCAAGCAAGTTTATTGGTGATATTCGTTTACACGACAATCACAGTACGGTTCAATTGCCGCAAAACATGCCTAAAGATGTACTTGATCATTTCCAAAAAGTGTTTATTTGTAAACGTCCTATGGGCTTAACAATTACACAAGATCAAGGCCCTGCTGAGCCACGTGCAGAACGCTCTGAGCGTCCAGCTGGTGACAAAAAGCGCACCTTTAGTAAAGATAAAGACGATAGCCAACGCGGTGATAAGCGTACTGGCCCTCGTAAAGAACGTCGCCCAGTAAGCTTCACAGCTAAATAAGCAACGACTCTTTAATAAAAAAACCTTGCCACGAAAGTGACAAGGTTTTTTTGTGTCTGTAACATGAGAAAACTAGTTAACCTGAACTCTGAATAATAAATCTCTTAACCAGAGTTCAGGTTAGTTAGAGGAAAAATTCAGAAGCTCGCTATTAAAATGGCTGCCGTAATAGGAATAAGCAGCTGTATTACTTTCAGGGAGAGATGTAAATAAATGAAACTTTTAACAAGCCAAATAACCCGAATGGTAGCCCTACTTCATAATAAAGGTTTTTTTCACATATACTTATATGCTGGATTATCGCCCAGCGGTTGTGATTGGCGCTATATAATTGGTCACACTAAAGATGGGAAGTGGCCAACTAACGATCTAATTACTTATGGTAGCATCAACTCTAGCAGCAAACTGACATGGTCTGAGAAGAATACAACTAAAGATTTATGCAATGACTTTATTAACTACTTCAAACTTGAAAAATATTCTCCTACAAAAGAGCAACTTCAATACATAGATTGGTACTCAACTGTTGTTAACTCACTAGCTGAGGATGAAGCAGTCATTTTTTATGCAGACTACCAAGCTAGTCATCAACCTTTACTAAATAATGCGCCAGGCTTTGTAAAAAAATAATATTTTTGACAGTAAGGATCACTGATATGAAAAAATTATATGAATACCTACCAATCATAGCGCTACTAAGCCCTCTTATTTTATTCATGGCTATTCCAATTGTAATAGACTTTACAGACCCTCCATTTATTGCAAATAAAAAATATGACATTACTATTTTTTGGATTATCCCTATTATTTCAGGTGCACTATTTATCTATTTGAATATGCTTGTATTCAAAAAATATAAGCAATGCAGTAAATATAGAGAATCATTTAAGCATAATATTTCAGGAATAAAGAACCTAGCTTCATTTATTTTAGGCTATTTGGCAGCTCCATTTTTAATATACGCAATATTTTATATCTATTTAGCCCTTCCAATAAAGCTGTTTGCTTATTTCACTGAAAGTGATTATTGGTATAAAGAATATATCCTGACAGACGTTGAAGAGTGCGGCAGTGATTATGAAAATAGTTGTACACGTTTATCTTTTTTAGATCCTAAAACTAAGCAAATACACGAGCTTCGGTGGTATGAAGAGAAATCATCCATTATCAATAGTAAAGGGCACTATGTTTATGTAATCGGTGAAGCTAGCTATTTTGGTTATATTGTCAGAGGGCTAGAAAGATAGCCATCATTGGCTTACAAAGTTAAAGCTTATAAAAAAGCCCTGTCATTTTCGTGGCAAGGCTAATATAAGCTCTTAATATTTATACTTTATTAAGGCAAAGCTGGGTAAACGTAGCTAGCATCAAGCCCTAGTGGAATACCAAGTGCCCAGTAACCTAATAAAAAGATACTCCAGCCAATCATAAAGGCGATTGAGTACGGTAGCATAATAGCAATTAAAGTACCTATACCTGTGCCTTTCACATACTTTTGACAGTACACCACCACTAATGGGAAGTATGGCATTAACGGTGTAATAATATTAGAACTTGAGTCACCTACACGATAAGCGGCTTGAGTTAAGTCTGGCGAAATGCCAAGTTGCATTAACATCGGTACAAAAATAGGGCCAAGTAACGCCCATTTTGCTGAACTTGAACCTACAAACAAGTTAACAAAGCCAGTTAAAAAGATAATGCCCACAACCGTTACTGCACTTGGCAATTCCATTGCCTTTAATAACTGCGCACCTTCGATTGCGAGTAATGCACCTAAATTTGATTTACTAAATGCAGCAATAAATAGCGAACAGAAAAACGCCATGACGATATAATATGCCATGCCGCTCATCGCTTTACTCATAGCATCAATCATATCTTTTGAAGTTTTAAAGGTACCTACCGTAAAACCATATACAGTGCCAGGTAGCCAAAAAAGTAAAAATATTAATGGTACAATAGATTGCATTAAAGGAGAGCTAAAATTAGTAAGGGATCCGTCACTACTGCGCATTGCAGAATCGTCTGGAGCAGAGATAAATGCTAATAACGCAAGCCCTGCAATCATCACGGTACTGGCTATATAAAAGGCACGTTTTTCATCACTACGTGCATCTTCAAATACAGGTAAATCCTCTTTCGCACCATCAACCGCTGTTTTTTGTAAACGTGGTTCAATAATTTTATCGGTGATGTACCAGCCCAATGCCACAATAAATAAGCTAGATGCTGAAGCAAATGCCCAGTTATTTAACGGGTTAATTGTCATTGCAGGATTAATTATTTGCGCCGCACTTTGGGTAAAGCTTTGTAGTAATGGATCAATCCCTGATGGAATAAAGTTAGCCCCAAAACCACCACTGACTCCTGCAAATGCCGCTGCAATACCCGCAAGCGGATGGCGTCCTGCAGCATAAAATATAACACCGGCAAGTGGAATAACTAATACATAACCTGCGTCAGTAGCGGTATGGCTCACAATGGCCACTAAGATGATTGAAGGCGTTAATAGCTTTTTAGGAGTAACTTTAAGCATTAACTTAAGGCCAGTATTAATAAAGCCCGAATGCTCAGCAACACCTACACCTAACATAGCTACTAAAACGACACCTAAGGGAGCGAAGCCGGTAAAGGTTTTTACCATAGAGGATAAAAAGGTAGCGAGCGAATCACTTGCCAGCATATTATTAATAATAATCGCTTCACCGGTACGTGGATCTATTGCATCAAAGCTTACACCTGAAAACCACCACGACAAAAACCAAATTAATAACATTGCAAACAGAAATATTACGGCTGGATCTGGAAGCTTATTGCCAACCCGCTCAACAAAATTTAAAAAACGCGCAACAACCCCTGAAGGTAAAGCGTCGTGATTATTATTCATTTTTATTGTTCCTAAAATTTATTTTAGTAACAATATCGCATAAAAACAAAACAGTAAATTAACATAAAAATCTGCTTTAAAAGTTTTGGACACAAAAAAACACGATAGTGATAAACAAATCGTGTTTTTTGTATCACTTACTTTTAAGCGAGGGCTTTAACTTCTTCCCACAAGCGTGCAACTAATGTCTTGTCCTCTTCGTTAAGCTCACCATTACGATACGCTTTAACTAAGCTCTGCTCTACAGTTTCGTTTAGCTCATCTATACTGATTGTCAGCTTTTCTACTTCGGCATAACCAACTGCAAGATCAAAATGACCTCGTAAATAGCCGCCTGCAAATAACTCATCGTCAGTTGCTTTTATTACTAAATCATCGAAGTACTGCTGGGCTGCATCGATATAGTTCACTAAACTCATTTATTAATCTCCTGGTTTTGCAAAGCACCTGTATTTTCAAGGTTTTGGTGCCCTACTGCATACATAATATGGTCGTTAAATCCGGTGGTTACTTTAATATAACCCGTTAATTCATCATCTAATTCGCCATCGCCGGTGTCACAAATAAGGGGGCGGCTATTAAGCGCTTGTAGTTTTGTTTTTGTTGCTACTACAATAATGTTTTCTTTGCCAATTGCACGTATAAGCGCAGGGCTCAATTGCTGATTACCACGGCCAAATATATGCCCTTGCCCGCCAATGAGCGTAATGACTAACTTAGTACTTTGATCATGTGTAAGCTCAAGTAATTGCTTCGCCGTTAAATCTTGAGCAACTAAGGTTTGATCTTTTATTAAATCAACGCCAAGCAACGTATTCTCAAGTCCCATTTCTTCCATTATGGCCTCAACGGTTGAGCCGCTACCCATTATATAAAATGTGTCTTCATCCATTTGCGATACAACATGCGCAGCAATGTCGGCAAGTACGAGTTCGTCGGTTTCTTTGCCGCCATTTTTAACCGCTTGCATATAGCGTACTTCGCTAGGTGTTTGCATTTCGCCGTAGCGCTTTGCTTTTACTGTGCCTTGTCTAAAGGCATCTTCATCTATATCCATTACATCTGCGTCAGCTAAGGTAACTAACTCACCTTTAACCAGCATTTCGACTACGCGCCCTGCTGCTTTGGGTGTAATGGCGTATACACCAGAATGAATTTTACAGCCTGCAGGAATACCAAGTACAGGAATGGTATCTTCGATTGCATGGCAAATATTACGCGCTGTACCATCGCCTCCAGCAAATAAAACTAAATCAACACCAAAGTCTTTAAGTACTTTTGCTGCTTGTTCTGTGTCATCTGGGGTTGTTATTACTTCAGAGTTATATACAACCTCTACATTAAAGCCCAAGGCTTTTGCTGTTTGCTCACCCATGTCACCGTTAACGGTGTAAATGGTTAAGCGCTCTTTATAAGGCAATAGCACTTCAAGCGCTGCTTTTGTGCGGCTATTTGCTTTGGGTTCTGCACCTAATTCGATTGCTTTAGCGGCTGTGTGTGCGCCATCACTACCTTTTAAAGCAACTGTTCCGCCTAAACCCGCTACTGGGTTTACAATTAAACCTAATTTAAACGCCATTACAAAGCTCCTTCGGATGTTGCCAATTAAATTGCTGCGCTGTTAATGGCCACTGTGTATTATAAAAATCAGAGAGTGCTTTTAAAAGTGACTCTGTACGAGAGTTAAAGCCATTTTCGATTAACGATAATACACGTGCATGTACTCGCTGCTGAAAATCAAACCGACATGTTTGCTCGCCGTTTAAGTTATCCACCGACACATTAAAAGTAAACCCTGCTGCAGTGCTTAATAACCACTCTATAGCTTGAGGCTTTACTTCTACGCTTTCAAACTCAGCTTGTTTTTGTTTGTCGCGCCCATCGGGGCAATACCAATAACCATAATCTTCTAATAAACGACGTGCATCGCCTGCTACTAGCCAATGCGCAATTTCATGCAGTGCACTCGCATAAAAACCATGAGCGAATACAACCTGATGAAAAGGCGTTGTATTATTAGCTGGAATATAAATAGGTTCGCAATCGCCTTTTATCAATCGGGTATTATAATTTTGATAAAAAGTGCGCTCAAAAATTGAAATTAGATCAGCTATTTGATGCATAAAATTAGGCTAATTAGTCTCGGTTATAGCGCTATTTTGCGCATTAAAAACGAGACGAATTGTACGGGCTTTTACAACTAAAGTAAAAATAAGGCGTGATAGTAAAATATAAGCGGACTAATCTTTCACTTTATTGATATTTTTAATAATACCTAAACAGTAAAGAGTATTACCAAGTTCTTTACACTGTGTTTTTTCACCTGAGGTTTTATTGGCTAAGCTAGTTAACATATCGTACCGTTTACGTAGAATTAGTATATATCTGGCATGTCTACGGCATTCAAAGCAATGAGTACAGTGTGAATCGACCCAAAATCTTAATGTTTCAAACCAATATTGCTGCTCTTGAGCAAAAAAAATAAATGCCTTAGAGCAAGTCCCGCACTTCTCTTCAATATCAACATAAAGTGCCCGAGGATAAATGGCATAGTTTTGCTTTTTTATATCAGCCAATATTACCGTATTAGGGAAGTATTTAAGGCTCGAGTAACGCCAGTGCGCATTCTCTATCGCCTCTATTGTCACTGGGGTATTGGTAGTTATTGGTGTATTGCCATACCTTGGGTGATTTAGATACATGAGCTGCCTAGTTTAAACTTATGATTTTAAGGCATAAAACATGCCATATAAGAAAACAATAATTATACAGGCGTTCCTGCTTCATCACACTCTACAATATCGGTCTCGGTTAATGCCTGAGTGATCCATCCTTGCAATACTGGGCAGCGCATAACAAAGTCACAATATTGCTGCGCCTCTGGCGATAACGTAATTTGATAGGTTTTTAAGCGCAGTACAACAGGCACATACATGGCATCAGCAATACTAAAGTCACCAAAAAACCACTCATTTGGAAACACATCTTGTTGCTGTGCAAATATCTCGTCTATACGGGCTATGTCTTTTAGTGCTTCGCTCGATAGGTCTACTTTACGGGTAGTTCTTATATTCATTGGCATTTCGCTGCGCAGCGCCATAAAGCCTGAATGCATTTCAGCGCTTAGCGCACGCGCTTTAGCTCTTTGGGTAATATATTTTGGCCATGCAGCGCCCGATAAGTAAGCATCGTTAATATATTCACAAATTGCTAGTGAATCCCATACCTGTAAATCGCCATCAATTAACGCTGGAACTTTTTGCACAGCAAAGGTCTTTTTTAGTTCATTGTAAAAGTCGGGGGTGTCGAGTACCAGCTGGGTTTCACTAAACTCAACATCAAATTTACTCATTAAATACCATGCGCGTAATGACCAGCTAGAGTAGTTTTTATTACCGATAAATAATTGCATATTGTAGATACCAAAGTGAATAGACGCTCCTACCTTACTAGGTGATTTAACAACCAACAACATTTTGTTTAAAGTCTCTTTGCTAACTGTTACTTAAAGCTATTAATTACTCACTTAACTGCTTGTTTAAATGCTTTTTTAATAGTTGTGTATTACGCGTGTTAGCTTTAAAAAAGGCATCAAAAATATCACCAAAAAATGGCACTAAACCGCCCACAAAGTCTATGAGCATATTGATAATCATCTTAGTCTTTATACGTTTACTCACACCTAAACGCTGCGCTTCTATCAGCACATAACTTGATAAAATTAGCCCTGCGGCATCACCTATAACGGGAATTAAACCAATCACAGCCTCCAAACCTATATTAAATTTAGTAAAAGGAATGCCAATGCTGCTATCAGTTAACTTACTGAATCGCTCTAAGCGGGCTATTGCAGCTTGGGCTTTTATTTGTGAGTGTTCATTAATATTATCGTTCATGATTACTACCCTCCTTCTTGCAGTATATAGGGCCTACTTGAACAACTCCTGAAAGGCTTTAAACTAAATTACAGACATAAAAAAACGCGGTAATCCGCGTTTTTTTATAATTATAAATACTTACACAGAGCCGTTAATTGGCCCGTGCTGATGATTTACATGCGGATTTTGTCCGCGTTGACGCAGTAAGTGGTCCATTAAGGTAATAGCCATCATTGCCTCCGCAATCGGGATTGCACGAATACCCACACACGGATCGTGACGACCTTTGGTGATCATCTCTACCGCTTCGTTGCTTGTATTAATGCTGTTACCTGGGATGGTAATACTCGACGTTGGTTTTAGCGCAATAGAAGCAATAATGTCTTGCCCTGTCGAAATACCGGCAAGTACGCCACCCGCATGGTTTGATGTAAAACCTTCAGGGGTTAGCTCGTCGCGATGCTCAGAGCCTTTTTGCTCAACTACGTCAAAGCCATCACCAATTTCAACGCCTTTAACTGCATTAATACTCATTAATGAGTGTGCAAGTTCGGCATCAAGGCGGTCAAATACTGGCTCACCAAGACCAACAGGTACATTGCTTGCCACTACTTTTACTTTAGCGCCAACTGAGTCACCTTGCTTTTTAAGGTCACGCATATATTCGTCAAGCGCTTCAAGCTTACTTGCATCAGGGAAGAAGAATAAGTTATTTTCAACTTCGTCCCAGTCAAACATTTCCGCCTTAATAGGGCCAAGCTGACTTAAACATGCTTTAACTTCAATACCATGAAATTGCTTTAAGTATTTTTTAGCAATAGCACCTGCCGCTACGCGTATTGCGGTTTCGCGTGCAGATGAACGACCGCCACCGCGATAGTCGCGCAAGCCGTACTTATGCCAATACGTGTAATCGCCATGACCTGGGCGAAATACATCTTTAATTTTGCCGTAATCTTGCGAGCGTTGATCGGTATTTTCAATCAATAAACCAATGCTGGTACCTGTGGTTTTACCTTCAAAAACGCCTGCTAATATTTTTATTTGATCGCTTTCACGGCGCTGCGTTGTATAACGGCTTTGGCCTGGTTTTCGGCGATCTAAATCAATTTGTAAGTCGGCCTCTGTGATTTCAAGACCTGCGGGAGTACCATCAACAACGCCGCCTAATGCAACGCCGTGGCTCTCACCAAAGGTGGACACTTTAAATAACTGTCCAATGCTATTACCTGCCATTAACTTTCCTCATTCCTAATGACTACCAATAGCCAAGCACACGGCTTGGCTATTCATTTTTTACTTATTTTGCAAAATACTCATCTAGCTGCTTTTTGCTAATTACAAATACACCTAAGCCGCCTTGTTCAAATTCAATCCATTCAAACGGCGCGCCCGGATAAAGTGCATCCATATGTACCATAGAGTTACCAACTTCTACAAATAACAAACCGTTATCAGTTAGGTGTTCACTCGCTTCACTTAAAATAGTACGGGTTACATCTAAACCATCGTGGCCTGATGCAAGCCCAAGCTCTGGTTCATGATGAAACTCACGTGGCAGGTCAGCCATATCTTCTGCATCAACATACGGTGGGTTTGCAACTATTAGGTCGTATTTTTGACCTGGTACACCGCTAAATACATCAGACTGAATGGGTAACACACGATCACTTAACATGTAATCGTTAATGTTAATGTCTGTCACTTCAAGCGCTTCATACGATATATCTACCGCATCAACTTGTGCTTCCTCAAAAACTTGAGCAAGTGCAATTGCTATACAACCCGACCCCGTACATAAATCTAATATGCGGTTAACCGATTGTGGCTCTTCAAGCCAGGGTGTAAAGCGGTTGCTGATAAGCTCAGCAAACGGTGAGCGAGGTATAAGTACACGTTCATCCACATAAAATGGCATACCCGCAAACCATGCAATGTTTGTTAAGTAAGGTACTGGTGTGCAGTCGTTAATACGTTCTGCAATAAGACCCGCAAGTCGGTTTTTTTCTGTGCTTGTTAAACGCGCGTGCATTAATTCTTTTGGCGCATCAACAGGCAAGCTAAGCGCAGGCAGTAATAAGCTTACAGCTTCATCCCATGCGTTATCTGTACCGTGTCCAAAAAATATACTACTACTTGCAAATTGGCTTGTAGTCCAACGTAACCAGTCATGTAAAGTTGACAGTTCTGCAACGGCTTCTTCGAGTGTTGCTTCTTCTATTTGTAAATCGCTCATATATTTTTACCTGTATTAGCTTACTGACTGTTTTGAGTCTTTAAGACGATTGCATTGCCTATCTGCGCTGGGCAAATTACAATTGCCTCTCATTTAAGTATTGTACCGCCTTTTGCGCTGCGTTTTTACGTTTTTTTGTTTAGGTAATAGTTATGAAAAAAGACACTCCATCACATTCGTCCCTAAGCAATGACGACATAAGCTTATTTCGTCAAACGATCACAGGCGCCAAAGTATTTAAACAAGATACTCATCGTTTTGATACAAAGCCTAAGGTGTCACAAGCTAAGCAATTTGCCCAGCAAAAAAAGCAGGCTCAATCTGAATTTTTCTTCTCAGACGTTTATATTCCCGATATAGACACCCACGGCACGGTTAAATATGTAAAACCAGGCCAAGATACCTTCCTAGCTAAACAGCTTCGCCGTGGTGACTTTGCACCCGATTTGACGCTAGATTTACATGGCTTAAATAAAGAACTTGCTAAAGATGAACTCGCTGGACTCATTCACGAATGTAAAAAGCAGCATTACTATTGTGCATGTGTAGTGCACGGTATTGGCGGCGGCGTACTAAAGCACAAAGTGCCTCAGTACTTAGTACAGCACCCTGACGTAATAGCGATGCACCAAGCCCCTCTCGAATATGGTGGTAGAGGCGCTGTACTCATACTAATTAATTTACCGCAAAGTGATGAATTTAGACGCTAACTTTAGCTATTACTAGGATGTAACTTCGTGCATATTTTTTCGATTATTTTTCCACTCATTTTTATTGTTGCGTTTGGTTATAGCTGTTGCCGATTAAAATTTTTCGAAAAGCAGCATATTGCAGGCTTAAGTAAATTTACTTTTTATATTAGTTTGCCTGCTTTTTTATTGTTAAATATGTCGCAAATTAACTTACAGCAAAGCATTAGCCTTTTTGCATTTTTGAGTTTTTACATACCCGTTCTGAGCGTGTTTGGGGTGGGTATTTTAATTGATCGCTTTTATTTAAATAAAAAGTATTTAAAAAATTACCAACAACACGGCGTCTTTGGACTTGCTTCTAGCTATTCAAATATGGTGTTAGTGGGTATTCCTATTGTTATTGCATCGCTTGGCAAAGAGATGATAGCCATTGCGTTTATGATCATTACTTTTCATAGCACATTGTTATTTGCACTTACTTTTTTAATAGGCGCTAAAGGCAGTAGCGATAAATTTTCGTGGTCGCATTTTGGGAAAAGTATGGTGTTAAATCCAATAGTACTGAGTATTGGGTGCGGGCTTATATTAAACATATTAGGAGTAACACTGTTCACCGACTTAGCAAATAGTTTGGAGCTATTAGCTAAACCAGCAATTGCCTGTGCGCTATTTGTACTTGGTGCAAATTTAGCTTTTTATAAAATAGCAGCAAATTGGCAACCCGCGTTAATAGCATCAATTTTAAAAATATTTTTATTGCCTGCGCTAGTTTTATTGGTAGGCACTTATGTATTTAAACTAGACACGCAAATACTCAATGTATTAGTACTTTTAAGTGCGTCCCCTGTTGGCGTAAATGCTTATCTTATTGCGAGTCAAATAAAGCAGCATGAAGCTACTCTTGCTGGGGCTGTCGTACTTTCTACTATCTTAAGTGTTATTAGCTTTACGTTTTGGCTAGCTTTATTACTTTAGCTTACAAACCGCCGGCTACATCAACAAAGCTACCCGTTGTAAAAGAAGCGTGCTCTGAAGCTAAAAAGTAAATTGCTGCAGCAACTTCCTCGGGTGTACCGCCTCTGCCAAGGGGTAATTTACTTTTAAGACGATCGACTCGATTTTTTTCGCCGCCATCGCTATGCATATCAGTGTAAATAAGCCCAGGTCTAACCGAGTTAACTCTAATACCTTTACTTGCCACCTCTTTTGCCAAGCCAATAGTAAATGTGTCCATTGCACCTTTAGATGCTGCATAATCAATGTACTCATTAGGAGAGCCCGTTTTAGCGGCCCCCGATGATACATTAACAATACTACCGCCATTTCCCATTCGCTTTATTGCCTCACGGCTACATAAAAAAGCACTGGTAATATTTGTAGTCAAAACTTCGTTTATGCGCTCAGCACTCATTTCTAACAAAGGCATTTGTGGTTTTAAAATACCGGCGTTATTTATTAGTACATCAAGTCGACCAAAGACTTTATCTATATGCATAAATAAAGCTAAAACGTCAGCCTCTAGTGACACGTCACCTTGAATTACTTCAGCCTCAACGCCTAATTGCTTTACTTTTTCTGCCACCAATATTGCACTAGCTAAATCTGCTTTATAATTAATGCAAACATTATAACCGTGCTTTGCAAAATATAATGCGGTAGCTGCGCCAATACCTCGACTAGAGCCAGTGATGAGTACAACGGGGGAGCAAGTCATTAAAGCTATTATTCTTTTAAAGCTGCAACGACTGAAATTTCAACAAGCAGTGCATCACGTGCCATTTTAGCTTCTACGCAGGCACGTGCTGGTGCATAACCCTCGGTTACCCACGCATCCCATACTGCATTCATATCAGCAAAGTATTCCATGCTCTTTACATAAATAGTCGCGCTAAGCATATGTTCTTTTGAACTTCCCGCTTCATCAAGCAATGCCTCTACTTTATCAAGCATAGTTTGAGTTTGTTCTTTGATATCTTTTTGCGCGTCGGCGCATACCTGCCCACATAAATACACAGTGCCGTTATGTTTTACAATGCGGCTCATGCGCGCACCTGTTTGTAAACGTTCTATTGTCATTTTACTTTACTCAATTATTTATATTTAAACGTTTTCTGGGGCATTTATACTTAAATAACTACTACGCTGGGTTTGCTCATCGTAACTAATAACAGCAACAGCACCCGTATTAAAAATGGGCATATTGCCAGGGCTTAATTGGTCCACTAAGTAACTTACAATAGGCATGTGTGCCACTATAAGCCATGTATTGCATTGGGGGTTCGTAGCAATAAGTGTTTCGATGTAGTCAGCAGCAATTTGAGGTTTGCCTTCGGGAATTATATCAGACGTGGTTTCGCTAAATTTAAATACGTTATTTTTAGCCACACCTGCAGCTGTTTGCTGTGCTCGAATGTAAGGACTAACTAACAGTGCATCAGGGTAATGTGCTTTACTGAGCCAAAGGCCCATTTTTTCAGCTTCATCATGCCCTGCTTGGGTTAAATTTCTACCTGCATCATCAGCCTGCATGGGTGTTGCTTCGCCGTGGCGCATTATTAGGATTGTTTTCATAAAAAATCAACCGATTAAAGAATATAAAACAGTAGCCAGTTTGCCCGTTTGTCAGCTATATTAACAATATAAATCTATTTATTTCTAAAATAGTTCTTTCATGAGATTCAGGTAAATCTTTAAGCTGTACTTCGCTTTCCTGAAGCCATCATCTGTTGTTAACAAGTAAACGTTTAGTTTCAGGAGCATCATTTGAATATCAGCCGCAATGATAACAGAGCATACCGCGCCTTTACACTGGACAATGGTCTAAAAGTACTATTAGTGCAAGATAAAGATTCTACAAAAGCGGCAGCATCAATGGCAGTTAACGCCGGACATTTTGACGACCCTCTTGATAGGCAAGGCCTAGCACACTTTTTAGAGCACATGCTTTTTTTAGGCACTGACCAATACCCAGATTCAGGCAGTTTTAATAATTTTGTTTCGCAAGCTGGCGGCAACACCAATGCGTGGACCGGCACTGAGCATACCTGTTACTTTTTTGATATTAACAATCAAGAATTTGAACAAGCACTTACCCAATTTAGCCGTTTTTTTATTGCGCCACTTTTAAATTCAGCCGAAACAGAAAAAGAACGCAACGCAATTGAAGCCGAGTTTAAACTAAAAATAAAAGACGACGGTCGCCGTATTTATCAAGCCCATAAAGAAACGGTAAACCCAGCTCATCCATTTGCTAAATTTTCTGTAGGAAACCTACAAACCTTAGCTGACAGAGAGCGCTGTATTAGTGATGAGCTTCGTGACTTTTTTAATAGCCAGTACCAAGCTCAGTGGATGACTTTAGTTATTTGCGCAAACGAAACACTAGATACACTACAAAGCTGGACTCAAACTTACTTTGGCGCAATTAACGGCAACAAAAACCTTAAAAAGCCAGAGATCAGTGAGCCACTTTATCGCAAACAAGACATAGGGAAAATACTCCATATTGAGCCCCATAAGCATATGCAAAAACTTATTATAAGTTTTGCTATGCCTAATATTGACGACTTTTATCGCCATAAAACAGTAAGTTTTATTGCCCATTTACTTGGCTATGAAGGCGCGGGTTCTCTTTATTCTATTTTAAAAGAACAAGGCTGGATCAATGCACTTTCTGCTGGCGGTGGTATTAATGGCAGCAACTTCAAAGATTTTAATATTAGCTTAGCGCTTACCGATGAGGGTATTGAATACTTTGAAGACATTATTGAAATGGTGTTTGAATACATTTGTTTAATTAACGATAACACCGAAAAATTGCCGCGCTTATATCAAGATAAAAAAAATCTATTACAAATAGCATTCGATAACCAAGAAAAATCACGCTTAATTGATTGGGTCAGTAATTTAAGCATTAATATGCAGCATTACGACGAAGCAAATTACGTGCAAGGCGACTATTTAATGGAAGGCTTTAAAAAAGCGACCCACGAAATGGCCATGCAGTGGTTAACGCCACATAATATGCGCATCGTACTTATACATCCAGATGTAGAGCCTGAACATAAAACGGCATGGTACAACACACCATATAAAGTAGAACATATTTCACCTAGTTGGCTTGATGCCCTTAGCGAGATAAATAAGCCGTTGAGCGAAATGCTGCTACCTACAGCTAATCCTTATTTAACAAAAGAAGTGGTGTTATTTGATGTCGTAAAACCACAAACAAAACCCGAATTATTAGTAAAAGAACCCGGTTTTGATTTTTGGTTTAAACAAGACAATACATTTCGCGTTGCTAAAGGCCATTTTTATTTGGCCATGGATTCTGATTTTGCCGTAAAAGATGTAAAACATATGGCACTCACCCGCTTATTTACAGATTTATTTATGGATAGTGTCGGCGAGCAATTTTATCCAGCAGAACTTGCGGGACTTAGCTACCACTTAACCTCGCATCAAGGTGGATTAACTCTACATACCGCGGGGCTTTCATCTAGCCAGTTAGAGCTTGTTGATCAATTAATAGATGCTTTATTTAATGTAGAGATCTGTGCAAAACGCTTTGCTGAATATAAAAAACAGCTTGTAAGGCATTGGCGCAATAGCAACCAAAACAAACCAGTCAGTGAGTTATTTAGCATTTTAGGCGCAAAAATAATGCCTTGGAACCCACAACCTGGGGAGCTTGCATCGGCATTAAAAAACACCTGTTTTCAGCAATTTAATGAGTTCAGAACAGACTTTTTTAAAGCACTACATGTTGAATCATTTTTACATGGTAACTGGCAGCAAAGTGATGCAATAGCCTTTCAAAAAAAGGTCGCAAATCACTTAAAAAACGCAACCATAATTGAAGATTTAAGACGCCCTCTTTTTGAAATTAAAAAAGTAACTCGCTACGAGTTAGAGCTTCCTTGTAACGACCATGCAATGGTTATTTACTATCAAGCGCAAACGGATTGCGTGGCCGAAAAAGTAAAAATGATGGCGTTAAATCATTTAATTAATCAAGATTACTTTAATGAATTACGAACTACACAGCAACTTGGTTATTTAGTAGGCGCAGGTTATGCACCATTTAACACGCGTGCTGGTATAGCATTTTATGTGCAGTCACCTAAGTTTGATGCAAAAACTTTATTGCATCGACATAACCGTTTTATTAAAAACTACCTTGATAATATTGATGCACTTGATGAAAACGATTGGCAACAGCAAAAACACGGCCTTAGTACTCATATTGCAGAAAAAGATAAAAACCTGCGCCTACGCTCACAACGGTTATGGCTTGCTATTGGTAACAGAGATCATGAATTTCATATGCAACAACGACTTTTAGATGCCTTAAATGCGCTAACCCTAAAAGAACTAAAAGTTTATGCACTAAGCCTATTTGATGATAATAGACCAAGATATGAGCTTTTAAGCTCGGCAAAAGTCAATAAATCTCAAAATATGCCCGTTTACTCTCAATCTCTTTGACACTAGGTTTAGCTTGTTTTAAATTATCATTTGTAAATTAGAAGTAATAAAAAAATGATAAAAATAATAATAAAACTAAGCATGCTTGTAGTACTTGCTTACTCATTTGAGCTTTTTGCCTTTGAGTCATCATTTAATTACAACTCCGACAATATACTTATACTAGCAAGCGCCATTATAGCGCTTGCTTTGCCCTACCTGTTATTTGTAATCCACAAACTTAGACGCTCACGCCGTCAACTCCGTCTTTCGGAAAAACGCCTTAAAAGTACTGTAGAAGGTAGCGGCGATACACTTTGGGACTGGAACATAAAAACAGGCGAAGTTATTCGTATTAACGATAAGTACTTAATGGATTCGACTACCTTAATGGGGTTTCCGCCAAACAAAGGCCTTATTCACCCTCACGATATTAATAACGTTGAGCACTTGTTAAAAGTACACTTTGCAGAGCAGTCTGCTTTTTTTGAAGCCACCTACCGAATCAAAGATACATTTGGTCGTTGGCATTGGGTACTCGATCGCGGAAAAATAATTGAAAAAGACGCCAACTTATCACCCCTTAGAATGACAGGTACCGTTCGCGATATATCACAGTTAAAATCAACGGAAGAACGCTTAAACCTTTTTGCTAAATGTGTTGAATCTCTCACTGACGCCTTAGCAATTTACGATAAAAACTTTAAACTGGTTGATATAAACCCGAGTTTTTTAACCTTGTTTGGTGGCGTACGCGAGCAATACTTAGGAAAAGATTTCAACCTATCTGGGTATGAGCCAAGCTACACAAACAGAATTATTGAAATAGTAAAAGAGCGCGAACATATCCAACAAGAAGTGAAGCTTCGTAATAGTGAGCGTGTTTTATTGCCTATAGAAATATCGATAGATGAAATTAAAAACGATCAAAATCAAATAACTAATTATGTCGTTGTTTATTCAGATTTAACAGAGCGTAAAAAAGCCGAATCGCAGTTACATAACTTATCGAATCGAGATCGCACAACTAGTCTACCTAACCGAAATTTATTTTTTACTGATTTGCAAAAGCTAGTAAAGCTCAACTCGCATCACGCCTTGCTTGTATTCGATTTAGATAACTTTAAAAAAATAAATGACTCGTTAGGGCATCAACTAGGTGACAGCTTATTAGCTAAACTAGCAATGCGCTTAAATAAACTAACCCGCGAAAATGATGTATTTTATCGTTTAGGCGGCGATGAGTTTGCTCTTGTAATGTCTGACACTAACGACATACATGTAATTACACGTATGGCAAAACAGTTTTTAGCAGCCATTGCTACACCATTTAAAATGGCTGGCCACGAACTGGCAATCACCTCAAGTGTAGGCATTGTATTATTTCCAGAAGACGGTAATACGCCTGAACTGCTCCTAAAAAATGCAGATACCGCGATGTATCATGCTAAAAAGAAAGGTAATAGCTACCTATTTTTTAACGACACGATGAACCGTCAAGCCGTTAAACGACTGCAAATAGAAAACCTTATGCGCTTTGGTTTAAAAGAAGATCATTTTGAAGTGTACTACCAACCAAAAATGAATATTCGCACAGGCAAGCTAACGGGCATGGAAGCATTAGTACGCTTTATTACACCCAAAAAAGGTATTATTAGCCCAGGCGTGTTTATACCCATAGCCGAGGAAACGGGCCAAATAATTGAAATTGGCGAAGTTGTATTAAACAAAGCCTGCAGAGACGTAAAAGAATGGCTAGATAGCGGTTTATTTAGCGGCCGAGTAGCTGTCAACTTATCAGCAAAGCAATTTAGCCTCCCCGATTTAACTTCTCGTATTGACGTTATTTTGCAAAAAAACGAATTACCTTCTTACTTTTTAGAGCTTGAAATAACAGAAGGTACTGTAATGGACGACCCTAAAGAAGCCATTGCAATTATGCGTTCGTTAAGTGCCCGAGGTATTCATTTAGCAATGGATGATTTTGGTACTGGTTATTCATCATTAGCGTATTTAAAGCAATTTCCGCTTAATACACTTAAAGTAGATAAAGCATTTATAGATGACATGACCAACGAACGTGGGCGTAATATGGTCGACTCAATAGTCACTATTGCGCATAACCTTGATTTGCATGTAGTTGCTGAAGGTGTAGAACAAGCTCATCAAATTGATATACTTAAAAAGCTTAATTGCGAAACAGTACAAGGTTATTACTATTCTAAGCCACTATCAAAAAGTGAATTTACTGAATTTTTAAAGCAGCAACAAACTAAAGCAGCCCCAAGCTTAATTAGAAAAAATAAAAATGTGGCGTCGATAAATTAAGGGCGCCATATGCACGCATTTATACCTACATTTCTTACTAAAGCACGACGATAATGTAGATTAAACAAGCACCAGGCCACAGGCCCAAGTAAACCGCCTAAAATAAGCCATCGCTTAATTGGCATACCTTTTTTAATGGCTTCTAAATACATTAAAGCTATAAATGCACTGCTTAGTAAAACTATAAACAAAATTACCCTTTAAAGTTGCTCAAAAATACGGCGGTTATTCTAACGCTAACGTGATTAAATTTAAAGCAACAAATCCCCCGCGCGCACAAAAAAGCCGAACCTGTTAAACACAGGTTCGGCTTTTAAAATTATAATTTATACCAATCTGCTTATATATGGGGTCTATTTAACGTTAAGAAAATTACGCTAGAACTAGGCAAAAGTTTTTATATCTAGTTGTTCTAAATAAAAAACTTTTAACGACGTTATAGTGCAATTTAATTCGTTAAATTGATCAAGGATTTATGCAGGTTGGTATTGCAAGTTACTTTTCAGCACGACCCATAAATTTGTGTTCAACAGTATTAATACGGATACGGTCACCTGTTGAAATATGCTCTGGCACAGAAATATTTAAGCCAGTAGACATACGTGCAGGTTTTGAACGAGCACTCGCAGATGCACCTTTGATAGATGGGTCTGTTTCTTCAACAACAAGTTCAACACTTGACGGTAAATCAAGCCCTACTGGCGCGCCATCAATAACAATTACGTGTACGCCTTGTGTTTCTTCATTAACAAATAAAATTTCTTCGCTAATAGCATCTTTGCTTAAGTTATAAGGCGTGTAATCTTCATTATCCATGAACACATACTCGTCACCATCAATGTACGATAGCATTACTTCACGGCGTGTTAAATCAGCCAGCGTTAGCATGTCACTGTCTTTGAATGTTTCGTCAACTTTACCACCGGTTACCACATCGTATAAACGCATACGGTATAAACTACCACCAGCACGACCTTGCGGCACAGAGCGCACAATATCTTTTACAACTAAAACGCGGCCATTGAAGTCAATAGCAGTACCTTTTTTAACATCACTCGCCTTTGGCATGTGTGAATTCCTATTATTTTTTTGATTGCCAGAAACATACCACGAACTGGATTTTGTTCAACTAAAATTACGTTGGTTTTACGCTACATGTTGTATTAGCTTGTAAAATTTTAATTTATACTAAAATACATATAATCAAATGTGAAAAAAACTGCTATGGTAGCTTTACCGAGTATGACTTCAAGGAATGGATCATGGACCAGAAAAAAGTACATGAGTATTTAGTTAAAAAACCACTTGTTCAGGTTACAAAACCATTTGCGCAAGAGGTTGATGTATATAAAGTGAATCATAAAATGTTTGCGACTCTTGCTATTGGCAATGACGGTCAAACTAATGATGATGGTGAGGTTATTTGGTGGCTTAACTTAAAGTGCGATCCTGATGAAGCAATATCATTGCGTGATATTTTCCCGGCAGTGATCCCTGGTTACCATATGAATAAACGCTTATGGAACACAGTAATTTTAGACGGCACAATTCCACAAGGTGAAATTGAGAGAATGATTGATAACTCATTTAATTTAGTCGTAGAAAACATGCCAGAAAAAGACCGAAAAGCTATTTCACTTCACTTGTAAACACTTTTTGGGCTAGGCTACTAGCCCATTAAAACCCTACACCTTAAGCGTATAAATTAAATCGTCATATAACTTTTCGCCTATTGTATGCACTTTAAAAAGTGTATCGGTATGGGTTAAACCGCACTTACCAAGCACCTTTTCAGAACCAATATTGCCACGCGTTACGACTGCTTTAAACTGCCTAATACCACATTCTTTCCAAGCCCAGTCAATCACAGCTCTTAGGGATTCTGTCGCGTAGCCTTTATTAAAATACTCTGGCAATAATAAATAACCAAGCTCTGCGGTTTCTCCGTCATAGGCAAAACCTGTAACACCCACAGGTTGTTTTGTTTGATTATTAATAATGAGTAAACACAGGGGATGACGTGATTTAGCATTCCACTTAGGCAAGCGTATCTCAAAGCGGTTTCTTACCAGTGACTCCATTGGCATATCAAAACAATACTTGAGGACTTGAGGATCGCGATGAAGCGCAAGAAAAAGAGGCCAATCAGATTCTTCCATTTGGTATATGCTCAATCTTTGTGTAAATAATGTCATTAAGCTCCTCATTTATTTATAAAAACTATAAAAAAACCGCATTTAAATGCGGTTTTTTTAGATAGCAGAAACTTTATTCTTTCGTTTCAATCTCTTTGGTAACTTCAGGCTCAGTTACACTTTGCTCTTGTGACTCAGTGCTTTGTACTTCAGGAGCTACAACCTCAACATGTGTTGCGTTATAAAAAGTAGCACCAGAGCTTGCCATTGTTACCAGTGATTCACATGGTGCAAAGTTAGCATCGCTGTTAGCTAATGTAGACATATCAGAGCTTATTTTACTTGCGCCTAATTTATCCATATAGCTAAACGGGCCACCTAAAAATGGTGGAAAACCAATACCAAATATTGCACCGATATCGCCATCACGTGGGCTGGCAATAATGCCATCATCTAAACAGCGTACTGCTTCGTTAAGCATTTGCGATACACAACGCTTAGCAATTTCGCTCTTGTTTAAACGTGGAGCCGGGGTAACACCCAATAGTTCGTAAACTGACTCATCAACCTTTTTGCCTTTTTTATCGTATTCATAAAAACCACGACCAGACTTACGGCCAAGGCGTTTTGAATCAATCATACGCATAAATGCATCAGGGCCTTTAAAACGCTCGCCTAATTCTTTTTCAAGAATTGGGGCAATTTTAGAGCCAATATCAATACCTACTTCATCAAGTAGAGCCAGCGGGCCTACCGGAAAACCAAACTCAACAAGCGCCGCATCAATCTTTTCAATTGGCTCGCCTGCTAACATTAAGTTAGCAGCTTCGTTTAAGTAAGGCGCTAAAATACGGTTGACGTAAAAACCGGCCATGTCTTTTACAACAATTGGCGTTTTACCTTGCTTACGTGCAAAGTTAACAACGCGGGCAATGGTCTCTTGAGACGTACCTTCGTGTGGAATAATTTCCACTAATGGCATTTTTTCCACTGGTGAAAAGTAATGCAAGCCAATTACATTTTCAGGACGTGCTGCCTGCGCTGCAATTTGCGATATTGGTAATGATGACGTGTTACTTGCAAAAATTGTATTTGCTTGGCATTGCTGCTCTACGTCTGCAACCATACCTTGCTTAAGTGCAAGATCTTCAAACACCGCTTCTATTACTAAATCAATGTGTTTAAAGCCACTGTAGTCAGTTGTACCTGTAATACGGTTCATCGTTAACTGCACATCAGCTTTAGACATAATACGACGCTTAAGACGCTTATCTAAAATTTTATAGGTGTAGCTCATTGCATTACTAATGCCCTGCTCTGCTACATCTTTAATACGTACCGGTACTTTAGCTTTAACAGCACTTACGTGCGCAATGCCTGCGCCCATTAGTCCACCACCTAAAACAGCAGTTTTGCTTATTGCGGGTGCGTCATCATTGCGCCACTCTTTTTTCATTTCAGTGGTTGCAAAGAAAATACCGCGAAGCGCTTTCGATTCGTCACTCATTACAAGTGTTGCAAAGCTTTCAGCTTCTGTTTTATACGCTTTTAGCTCATCAAGCTCTACACTAGCTCGCACTGCTTTAATAATAGCGAGTGGTGCTGGGTAGTGCCCGCCCGTTTTTTTAAGTACGTTTTCTTTTGCTTTTTTAAAGATAAAGTTACGACCAAACGGGTTTGACTCTAGTAATTTACTAATATTGTCGAGCTTTGGCTCTTTTGCTTGTGGCTTTTTCTTAGTCGCAAATTCTTTTGCAACTTTTAGCAGCACACTGTGCGGTACACAGTCATCAAGCACACCTGCTTTTTTAGCTTGCTTAGGGCGAATCTGTTTACCTGTTAGCATCCACTCTAGTGCTTTTTGAATACCAACAATTTTAGTTAAGCGTTGGGTGCCGCCGCCACCAGGAAGTAAACCAAGTTGCACTTCTGGTAAGCCAATTTTTGTTAAATCACTGTCGGTACCAACACGGTAATCACATGCTAAAGCAAACTCTAAACCACCACCTAATGCAGCGCCATGAATCGCACTTACTGTTGTGTATGGCAATTTTGTCATATCAAAAAACGCTTGATGACATAGCTCGCTAATAGCTAAAGCATCTTCACGCTTTTGAACGCTATCGAGCATTTTTACATCGGCGCCAGCAATAAAGTTATCGCTTTTTCCGCTTATAAATACCATGCCTTTTACATTTTGCGACTTAGCGTCTTCTAGTAACGCTTTTAAATCATCGGCAAAACTGCTGCGCAGGGTATTCATTTTCTCACCCGGCACATCAATCGTTACCACGGCGATTTTATTTTCATCTACCGCTAAATTAAATACTGAATCTGTCATTACGCGCTCTCCAATACAAAGGCTGCACCTAAACCACCAGCAGCACACGCTGTTGTTAATGCTAAACCGCCACCACGACGTTTAAGCTCGTGTAAGCTTTGCGTAATTAAGCGTGCACCTGTCGCTGCAAATGGGTGACCATATGCTAAAGAGCCGCCGTTAACGTTAAACTTATCCATGTTAATTTCGCCAATTGCTTTGCTGCGACCTAAATGCTCTTGTGCAAATTTGTCTGAAGCAAACATTTTCATATTGGCAAGTGTTTGCGATGCAAACGCTTCGTGCATTTCAATTAAATCTAAATCAGCAAGCGTAATACCCGCTCTATCTAGTGCAATAGGCGTTGAATGAGCTGGGCCCATTAACATGTCTTTTTCTACGCCAATTGCCGAAAATGCAAAGCTACGTACGTAACCTAGTATTTCATAACCTAGTGCTTTTGCTTTGCTTTCGCTCATCATAAGTACGGCCGCTGCACCATCAGTTAATGGTGTTGCATTTGCGGCGGTAACAGTACCGTGCTGACGGTCAAAAACAGGTTTAAGCTTGGCGTAGCCTTCAACAGTTGAGTTTTTACGAATGTTATTATCTTCTGAAATAAAGCTTTTATATGGCGGTAAATGTGCCGTCATTACTTCATCTTTTAACTTTCCATCAGCCCATGCTTGCGTTGCAAGTGAGTGAGAACGATGCGCTAACGCATCTTGATCTTCACGGCTAATATTATGTGTTTTAGCCATTTGCTCAGCAGTTTGCCCCATTGAAAGGCCTGTTGAGTACTCTGCAACTGCAGGAGGCACTGGTAATAAATCTTTTAAGCGCAGTTTTGAAAATATTTTTAAACGTTGACCAAGCGTACGCGCTTTATTTAAATCAACTAAGCTGCCTGCTAGCTTTTTACTAACACCAATTGGCAATACTGATGACGAATCTGCGCCGCCTGCAATACCTACACTTACAGATCCCGCCATAATAGACTCAGCTACATTAGCAATAGCCTGAAAGCTGGTAGCACATGCGCGCGATACAGAATATGCATCAACCGATACCGGCATACCTGTGCCCAATACAATTTCACGTGCAATATTTGGCGCTTCTGGCATTTGTACTACTTGACCAAATACAAGTTGATCAATTTCTGACTTGTTGAAATTTAATCGTTCAAGCATTTCGTTAACCACCAATTTACCCATATCAAGTGCTGGTACATGGTGAAACGCTGTTGCTTGCTTTGCAAAAGGTGTACGTAAGCCGCTGACTATGGCAATACGGTCGCCCTTTGGTGTTTTTAGTATGTTTTGCTCAGACATTTATGCTCTCCCGCTGACAGGTCTGACCTGTTTGTTTTCCTCGATTCTAAACAACCCGTGTACTAAAGCCAATAGATAAACACAAATTTATATAAATAGTGTTTAATTACGACTATCACAATAGGCTTTTTTAGACGCATTTACAAAGTTTTGTGGTACGCTAAAAATCGTTAAAAAATAACGAACTATTTTAAAAAATACAGTCTAACTCTTGAGTTACCCAATTATAAACCTTATAAATAGGTCAGTATTTATCACCTAACACTATTAGGTACAAACCCAGCTGACGAGGACAGTCCACTTATTATGGCAGCTAACGCATTTTCACAATTAAAAACGTACTTAGATACACAAATCATTGGCCAGCCAGAGCTTACACAAGCGCTACTTATTGCTATTTTAGCTGATGGTCACTTATTAGTAGAAGGCCCTCCTGGGCTTGCAAAAACACGTGCAGTTAATGCACTTGCTAAAGGTATTGAAGGATCGTTTCAGCGCGTACAGTTTACGCCAGACTTATTACCGGCTGATGTAACAGGTACCGATATTTACCGCCAACAAACTAGCGAGTTTGTATTTGAAAAAGGCCCTCTTTTTCACAACCTAATTTTAGCTGACGAAATTAACCGTGCACCAGCCAAAGTACAATCAGCACTATTAGAAGCCATGGCAGAGCGACAAGTGACCGTGGGTAAAAACACTTATCCGCTTAGCGAACTATTTTTAGTTATGGCAACACAAAACCCGCTAGAGCAAGAAGGGACTTACCCGTTACCAGAAGCCCAGCTGGATCGCTTTTTACTGCACCTAAGTATTGGCTACCCTGGCGCAGAGCATGAGCTTGATATACTACGTTTAACACGTGGCGAAGCGCTTAACGAGCAACAACCAGTAATGCAAAAAATTAGTCAAAGCGATTTATTTGCAGCTCGTAAAGAAATATTAGGCCTTTATTTAGCAGAGCCGCTTGAGCAATATTTAGTACAACTTATTATTGCCACTCGTGAAGGCGCTAAATTAGATGCGCAACTAGGTAGCTGGATTGAATTTGGTGCAAGTCCGCGTGCAACAATAGCACTTGATAAATGTGCTCGTGCTCATGCATGGCTTCAAGGCCGTGACTTTGTAGCACCTGATGACATTCAAGCTGTTGTGCATAACGTACTGCGTCACCGCATTATTTTAAGTTACGAAGCCCAAGCCGATGGCATTACTAAAGATCAAGTAATAAGCCGTATAGTTGAACTTGTAGCCGTACCATAAGTTATGCAAAAACAATTAGAATCCCAAGCATGGCTCAAACAGAGCCATAGCCACGGTGTTAATTTAGCACTCAAAGAGCTGATGTATTACAAAGCCAAAGCGCAATTGCTCGAACTTGCCCCTAAGGTAAAAATAAAAAACACCTTAACAGGGCAATACCTTGCACCGCACAAAGGTCGAGGAATGGAATTTGCCGAAGTGCGACATTATCAGCAAGGTGACGATATTCGTTCTATTGATTGGCGAGTTACTGCGCGTACCGGCGAGACTCACACAAAGCTCTTTCAAGAAGAAAAAGAGCGCCCTGTGTTTGTATTTACTGATTTTTCAAACTCAATGCTGTTTGGTTCAAAGTTACTATTAAAGTCGGTGCAAGCTGCGCATATAAGCGCTCTTGTTGCATGGTCGGCGTGTCAGCGCGGCGATAGAATTGGCGGTATTGTGTTTAATCAGCACTCGCATTTGGAGCTAAAGCCCAGCGCCCGTGAAAAAGCAGTCCTTAAGCTTTGTCATAATTTATGCGACAACCACCAGCAAGCGCTCAACAATATTGATAAAACAGCCCCTAACAACTTTAGCGATAACCTAAAGCGCCTTAATCATTTAGCAAAACCAGGCAGCTTAGTGTATTTGGTGTCTGATTTTAATGCTCTGGATGATGCCAGCTTTAAGCAACTCGAAATATTAAGCCGCCACTGCGAGCTGATTGGTTGCCATATAAGCGATCCATTTGAGCATCAGTTACCTGCGTTTAAGCAAGCCGTTACTGTTAATGCAAATGGTCAAGACTTTGCCCTACCATTAATGGATAACAGCTTTAGAGAACGCTTTGCTAAAAATGCTGAGCAAGCATTTAGTACGCGCTTTAATCGCTTAACTAAATCGGGTCTTAATTTAATATCATTCAATGCAGCAACACCGCTTGAGCTGCAATTAGTGAGAAAATAACCATGCAAACCAATCCACTCGATGGCCTGCACGATATAATAGCGCCAAGCCAAGTTAATTGGTGGCCACTCGCCCCTGCTTGGTGGGTTATTATTGCACTGCTGTTTTTAGCACTGTGCGCAGCTATTTATATATTTTACAAAAAACATAAATTTAAAAAGCCTAAACGCTACGCAATACAATTGAGCCAAAGTGAGCAAAATCCTCAGCAACTGCATATTATTTTAAAACGTTTAGTGATTGAATATTACGACAAGCGCCTTGCTGCGCAATCTACCTCTAAATGGTGCACAACACTTAATACACTCACCGGTTTGAGCTTTACAGAACAAGAAATACTAAGCTTGTATAACCCCAGCCAAAAAGATACAACACTGTGCGAAAAATTTCGCCAAGGTATTAAGCAATTTAAAATAAAGGAGTCAGTAAATGTTTGAATTTAGCTGGCCATGGTTATTTTTATTAATACCCTTACCTTTATTACTTTTACTATTAAAACCCGCAGCAAGTAATGCCAGTATGCGTTTACGTATACCCAGTTTTGCAAAGCACAATTTAACCAGTCAAAGCATTGAGCCACACGCACGACGTTTAAATCCTTTCGAGTGGGTAATTTGGTTATTACTTGTTACTGCCGCTGCCAATCCAACATGGTTAGATGAGCCAATCTCATTACCAAATGAAGGGCGCGATATAATGTTAGCAGTTGACTTATCAGGCTCAATGACCGAACAAGACATGGCTTACAATGGCCAATATGTTGACCGCCTTACCATGGTAAAAGCCGTACTCAGTGATTTTATAGAGCAGCGTCAAGGCGACAGGCTTGGGCTGATATTATTTGGCGACACCGCGTTTTTACAAACCCCGCTCACGCGCGACGTTAAAACAGTAAGTAAAATGCTCAGTGAAGCGCAAATTGGTTTAGTAGGACGCGCAACAGCCATTGGTGATGCATTGGGTCTTTCGGTAAAACGCTTTGCCAATAAAGATGAGAGTAACCGTATTGTGGTGCTATTAACCGACGGACAAAATACCGCGGGCAATTTAAACCCAGAAGATGCACTACTGCTAGCCCGCGAGGAAGGTATTAAAGTGTACACCATTGGCGTTGGCTCAGATAATCCGCGCGGCTTTAGCCTCTTTAATATGGGTGGCTCTAGTGGCAGTAGTTTAGATGAAAGCTTACTTAAAAAGATTGCCGAGCAAACTGGCGGATTATACTTTAGGGCCAAAGATGTAGCAGGCCTTCAACAAATTTATGCAGAGCTTGATAAACTTGAACCTATTAGCGCTGATGAACAAACATTTCGCCCACAAAGCTCATTATTTTACTACCCGTTACTTATCGCTATTTTACTTATTAGCTTAAAAGTAATGCTGAGTACACTGCGTGCATTAAAGGAGCCAAACTAATGGATTTTGAATTTATTCGCCCCGCTCTTTTATGGTTACTCATACCTGCTGTGGCATTATTTTTTGTCGCCTTAATTAAGCATAAAAAAACCACCAGTGAGCAGCTAATTGCACCGCATTTAGCACAATTTATAATGAGCGAAGCAAACACTAAAGCCAGCCAGCCACTTTGGTTAGTTGCTTTGTTTTGCAGCCTTGGCATTTTATTTAGTGCTGGGCCTAGCTTTGAGAAAAAACAAGTTCCTGTATTTCAAAGTAAAAGTGCCCGTGTAATTGTTATGGATATGTCGTACTCAATGTACAGCACCGATATTTTACCAAATCGTTTAATGCAATCACGCTTTAAAGCGCTTGATATGATTGAGCTATTTAGAGAAGGTGATACCGCGCTTGTAGCTTACGCAGGCACAGCCTATATAATATCGCCGCTAACAAACGACGCCACAACACTCAGTAATTTAATTCCAAGCTTAAGCCCTGAAATAATGCCAGACAAAGGCTCAAACGTTTTAGCCGGTCTTGATATGGCCAAAGAGCTATTAACGCAAGCGGGTTATATTGATGGCGACATTATTTTAGTGACCGACGGTATTGACCAGCAAGAACAAAGCGACGTGAGTAGCTTTACCAGTAACACCCAATATAGATTAAATATATATGGCGTGGGTACCGCTCAAGGCGCTCCAATTAAGTTACCTGAAGGTGGTTTTTTGAAAGACAGATACGGCCAAATTGTAGTACCTACTCTCAATGCCAGTCAGCTTAAAAATTTAGCATCGAGCAGTGGTGGTAAATTTGCTAGTTACCAGCCTAGTAATAACGACATAAATACGTTTGCCCCAAATGCACAGAGTGAATTATTGAAAGACGAAAAACAAAGCCACGCACTTTGGCGAATAGATGCAGGTATATACGGACTCTTGTTATTACTGCCATTTGGTTTGTATTTATTTAGACGCGCTGCCTTGTTAGGCGCATTTTTAGCTTTTGGTTTTTTACCGCAGCAAAATGCGTATGCCGTAGAGCTCCCTACTCTTTTGCAAAATGCAGATCAACGTGCATTAGAGGCTTACAATAATAAAGAATACGATGCAGCAACACAGGCGCAATCGAGTGAGTTAAAAGGCGCGGCGCTTTACCAGCAAGGTAATTTTGATGCTGCACTTAATGAGTTTAGTAATGATAAGTCGGCTACCGGTTTATACAACTACGGTAATGCCCTCGCCAAAGCTGGCAAGCTTGAGGACGCCATTGAAGCCTACAAACAAGCCCAAACCTTACAAGACGACTTTACACAAGCAACTGACAACCAAGCTTTAGTTGAACAATTACTCAATCAACAAGAGCAACAAAACCAGCAAGATCAGCAAAGCGACGGCGACGACTCTCAAGACCAAGATGATAGCCAGAAAAAAGATGAGCAAAACCAAGGGCAAAATTCTGATGAGTCAAAACAGGATAAGCAACAAAATGGTGATAAAAGCGATTCTGAAAAAGGCGAAAACGAAAGTCAAAGCTCAAGCGATGAAAAATCTGATAAAGAATCAGATAAAGAGTCTGAACAATCAAAAGATCAACAAGGTGAGCCTGGTGAGCAATCAGACAAGCAAAATGAACCTGATATGCAAGCTCAGCCACAAAGTGAGCAAGGGCAAAATAAAGACGCTGACCAGCCTCAAGACGAGCAGCAACAAAGTAAGCCACAAACAATGAGTGAGCAACCTGCTACTGATGAGCAAAAACAAAGTGCTCAGCAACAAGCTATGCAAGCCCAAGCAAGTGAGCTCACTAATGAAGAAAAAGAAAAAGCACAACAGCTTAATCAACTACTTAGAAAAGTCCCGGACGATCCGGCTATTTTATTACGGAATAAAATGCAATTAGAAGCCCAAAAAAGACAATATAAACGTCGCCCTACAGGAGTCGAAAAATCATGGTAATGCGATTATTTTGCTGTTTATTGCTATTAAGTGCGATGCCTTCGTGGGCTGCCACCAAATTAGAAGCCAGCGTAGATAAAAACCCTGTTTTAGCGGGTGAATTTTTTATGCTTAATATATCCGTAGACGATACAGTTAAGGGCGAGCAACCAGACACCTCATCGCTGTTAAAAGACTTTGTGGTAGGCCCAACAAGCTTAAGTTCTCGTACCAACATTATTAATGGCAGCATTAATAAACAAACCACGTGGTCAGTTAAATTAATGACCCGTGCAGAGGGTGATTACACTATTCCGGCATTTAGCGTTGCAGGGTTAACCTCACAGCCTATTAAATTAAAAGTGGCAAAACGCTCAGTTGATGCAGATAAAAATAACGAAATATTTTTAAAAACGTCGCTCTCGAGTAATTCATTGTTTGTCCAAGAAGCCGGTGTTTACACTATTAAGCTTTACCTTGCGAAAGAACTGCTTGATGGCAGCTTAAGCACACCAAGTATGGAAGATGCTCAGCTAACCCAATTGGGTAAGCAAACTGAAAGCTATGAGCTTGTTGATGGTAAACGCTACCTTGTTATTACTCGCGAGTATTTGATTCAGCCACAAAAAAGTGGTGCGTACACTATTGCAGGCCCCGCTTTTCAAGGGCGAGTACAACAAAATTATCGTCAATTAGAAGTATCAGCTCTTGGCGACGATCAGCAAGTAGAAATCAAACCAATTCCGAGTGACTATAAAGGTGCATGGTTACCAAGCGAGCTGGTTAGTCTTGATGAAGAATGGCAACCTAACGACAACACCGTAGAAGTAGGTACGCCTATAACACGTACTATTACACTTACAGCGCTTGGGGTTACAAAAGAGCAATTACCTGAAATCTCTATGCCTACCATTGATGGCATACGCAGCTACCCTGATAAAAAAGAAAATAACAATGCAGTACGTGACGGACGTGTTGTATCACAGCAAACTGCATCGTATGCATTACTGCCGCAAAAACCAGGTACTTACACTTTACCTAAAATACAGCTGCCTTGGTTTAATACTAAAATGAACCGTATTAGCGTAGCTACATTACCAAAGCGCACTATAACGGTAACGCCAAGTAGTACCGCACCTAATACCGCCGTGGTAAACCCACAATCAAACCCAAACAATTTACCTGCTATTGAAAATATTTCGAATGAAACGACAGGCACACAACGTATTGAAACTAAAAGTGATACTCCTCTTTGGTTAATAGTTGTTGCCGCTTTAGGGTATATTTTATGGATTGGTACTGTAATTTTTTACTTAATGACCCGTTCTACTAAAAATACGACTGAGAAATTACAACTAAACAACCGTGATATTTCTCAGCCGAGCTTAAATGAGCTTAAAACGCTCGCTAAAACGAACGATGTGAAAGCTTTTTACACCGCATTAAATAACTTTTCTGTAAAGGTGACCCATAAAAATGTTGGCGCGATTGATGAGCTTTGCATCCGCGTAAACAGCAGCGAGCTTAATGGCCTCATTAGCCAATTGCAGGCACAACTTTATAGTAATAAAGGCGCAAACACGGATCTTAATGCTATTATTAAAATTCTTGAGAACTATCAAACTCAAGCATCAAAGTCGCAACAAGCTGTATTAAAAGACCTTTATGATTAATAATTACGATACTCAGGTCTTTTTTGCAATAAATAATAATTTTTAATTAAAAAAGTGCTTATGCTTGGAAAGAAAAAATCAAACAATCAGGTCTTAATCGATATGGCAGAGAAACAAAAGCGTTATGAAGCCTTGGTCCACGTTTACAATAAAGAGCTTTATCGCTTTGCTTATTGGTTATGCCGTGATCCGCACATAGCAGATGATTTAGTACAAGAAACGTTTTTACGCGCGTGGCGTTCTCTCGACTCTTTACTTGATCAAAAGGCAGCTAAACCTTGGCTGCTTACTATATTACGAAGAGAAAATGCGCGCCGATTTGAACGTAAACAGTTTGATTACAGCGACGTAGAAAACGATACGCTTGTTGATGAAACCAGCCACTCATTAGATGATGAAATGGAGCAAACGGTTATCCAACGCCAGATTGCCCTGCTATCTGATGAATACCGAGAGCCATTATTACTACAAGTTGTAATGGGCTGCTCTGGCGAAGAGATCGCAGGCATACTTAATTTAAATAAAAACACGGTAATGACTCGTTTATACCGTGCCCGAAATCAACTTAAAGAGGCTTTAAGCCGTGATGATGAACAACTTAAAGGGGCATCAAAATAATGGATGAACTTGAGTTTCGTCGCCGCACTATTGCGCAGCCAAACGACATTGACAAGGAGCTCATGGAGTTTGCTAACAATAACCCAGAGCGACAAAGTTTTATTAATGATATGAAAGATTTTGATAAATTTATTCAAGACTCTTTAGATATACCTGTGCCTGAAAACCTTGCAGATCGCATTCTTTTAAACACATCGTTAAAAGAAAAAGCACTACAAGAAGAGCAAGCAACAGGAAAAAATGTAGTTGATGCCCGCTCGCGTTTTAAGCTTGACCGCGTGCATCTTGCATTAGCTGCATCTTTTGTAGTGGCTATTAGTGCCTTCTTTTTTAGTACAGAGCAAAATATTGCACACGAAGCGGGTGAGCATGCGCTTGCCCATGTGTACTACGAAATTAGTGCGCTTGATAAAAAAGAGCCCATTAGCCTACAAAGCGTTAACGACAAGCTTGCAGTATTAGGTGGTCATCTTGATGAGCTTCCTGGTGATGTAACTTACGCTATGTTTTGTGATTTTAAAGGCGAAAAAGGGCTACATTTGATATTTGAGTCTGACTTTGGTCCTATGACGGTATTTATAGTGCCTTCTGAAAATAAATCATTTGGTTTTGGCGATGATAATTTCAAAGACGAGCGCTTTGAAGGTCATATTAACCGAGGCTCACAAGCAGATACTATTTTAGTGGCAAGTGTTGGAGCACCTCTAAATACTTATAACGAACGCGTTACTGGCGCTATTCGTTGGCTTTAAAATAAACAAATTTACCGCTTAGTCCCTACTAAGCGGTTTTTTGATTATATACCTACCAATAAACCTTTTCTTTTATACTCAAAACCTCTGATTTTTAAAGTAATTAATTAAATTCCTTAAGAAAGTAAATTATAATCGCGGCTCGATTTTAATTAGGGAATTTCATGAAGAACATCATCGTTATTTTTTCACTATTGGCATTATTATGTACTGCCAGTTTTGATGCACACGCACGTAAAAAGTTTGGCAGTAGCAAACGTGGACAAACTCCTGCAACACAACAAACAGCACAAAAACAAAAAGCAGATACAACAACCCCAACAGCAGCACCTAAAGCCACATCAAATAAAAAAGGCATTATGGCTGGCGTTTTGGGTGGTCTTTTAGCGGGTGGCTTAATTGCAGCGATGTTAGGCGACGATTTTGAAGGTTTTCAGCTATTAGAAATGATTTTATTAGCTGGCGGACTATTTATTTTATTTAAGCTAGTAACAGGCTTTTTACGTGCTAATCGTGCCCCACAACTTGCAAATGCCAGTGCGGATACAAGTGCTCAGCAAAATGCTTTTAAACAAGCACCAATCGAGCAGCCAATGAGTACAGGCTTTGCTAACAGCGCCCCACAAGGTGAAAGTGTCCCTTTTAATTTACCACCTAACTTTGACGTTAATGGCTTTTTGCAAGGTGCCCGTAGTCATTACCATACGCTACAAACTGCATGGAATAATGCCGATTACACCACAATGGCTGAATACTTAAGCCCTGCACTTGTTGCCGAATTTAAAGCTGAGCGTGAAGCTATACAAAGCGTAGACACTGAAGTAATGTTTATTGATGCCGAACTTGTGCGCGCAGATACAAACGCGCAATCGTGGCTGGTTAGTGTTCGCTTTAAAGGTAAGTACCGTGATTTAGGCGATAAAAAAGAACAGCCTATTTTAGAAATTTGGCACTTAGAGCGCCTAATTTCAGACGATGCTCCATGGCTAATAGTGGGTGTTGAAGATTTAATTGATACTCAATAAGTTTTTATTATTTTAAACACCGCGCTTTTTAGCGCGGTGTTTTTTATTTAAAAAACAATTGATTTACCGCGCCCTGATGCTTCAGAAGCGGCATCTAATTGACCCTCTTTATTAATAATAACGTGTAAGTCACCAAAGTGTCTCTCGTCTATGGTGTAACCCATTTTTGTAAGCTCTGCTTTTACGCTATCGGTTAAACCAATGTGCGTTCTAATTATATTTTTAGGCCACAATTGATGATGAAAACGAGGGCTATTTACAACCTGCTCTGCACTCATATCAAACTCTATCGCATTTAAGATAGATTCGTACACAGAGCTAATAATGGTTGTGCCACCAGGCGAACCTGTCACCATTTTAACGGTGTTGTCTTTAAGTAATATTGTCGGTGTCATAGAACTCAACATACGCTTGTGTGGCTGTATTTCATTAGCTTTACCGCCTATTGCACCAAACACATTCATAACGCCTGGTTTGGCGCTAAAGTCGTCCATTTCATCATTTAAAATAAACCCCGCACCTTCAACAACGACACCGCTACCAAACCCTAAGTTTATTGTGGTGGTATTTGCTACAGCGTTACCCATTTTATCAACGATTGAAAAGTGCGTAGTTTGCTCACTTTCTTTAAGGCCCGGTTTAATATTTTCGGTAGTCGAGATAGCGGTTAACGAAATGCCATTACTGCGCTCTTTGAGGTAGTTAATATTAGTTAACGCGTTTACTGGAACATCAAAAAAATCAGGGTCGCCTAAATACTCTGCTCTATCTGCAAATACACGTTTACCTATTTCAGAAAGTAAGTGCACATACTGAGTCGAGTTATGCGCTAAGCCTGCATCTGGTTTTTGTAACTCATACATTTTGAGCCACTGTAAAATAGCAATACCACCTGAACTCGGCGGTGGCGAAGTAAGTACTTCATAACCATTCCAACTTGCTTTAATGGGTGTACGTGATTTAGCGGTATAATTTTTTAAATCATCTTGATTAATAATACCACCATGCTGGTGCATAAATTTAGCAATAATATTTGCAGTCTCGCCTTTATAAAATCCATCTTGACCGTTATCACGAATACGCTTTAGCGTTGCCGCTAGCTCGGGTTGCTTAAAGACTTTATTGGCTTTTACATCAGCAAAGTATTTTTCGAAGTTTACATTTATTTTTTGCTCTTTTAGATGGGCTATATAATGGCTAACACCTTTTGCTAACTTAGGCGGAACTATAAACCCTTGCTCAGCCAACGTTACAGCAGGCTGTACTAGTGTTTCCCACTTTAAAGTGCCATGCTTTTGATGGGCAAGCCACATACCCGCTACACTGCCAGGTACACCGCTTGCGTGAATGCCATATATTGATTTGTTTGCAATAACATTACCTTGCTCATCTAAATACATATCACGATGAGCCGCTGTTGGCGCTGTTTCGCGATAATCTATAAAATCGCCTTTGCCATCTTTTTGAATAAGCATAAATCCCCCGCCGCCAATATTTCCAGCTTCAGGAAGCGTCACTGCAAGTACAAATTGTGCCGTAATAGCTGCATCAACAGCATTACCGCCTTGCTCTAATATACTTTGAGCAGCATCCGCACTGAACGAGTCTGGCATTGCGACCGCGCTTTGCGCTAAAGGCTGCGCCAAAACACTAAAAGTAGTGAACTGTAAAACCAGTACACTTTTGACGATTAATTTACGTGGTGAAAAAAACAATCCCATACAACATCCTTAATTTATTATTTTTGTTGCCCATATTAATGCACGTCACTTAAGGACAGGTCAATCTTTATGCTGTTGATATTTAATCATCTTCAAACGTTTTTTGAATAAAGTACCGCGGGTAAGTCGCCTTGCTCATCTGTATGTGTATAATTTTTTATAAATTGCAGGCCTAACTTTTTCATTATTGTTATAGAGGCCGTATTATCTTTTAGTGCAGTTGCGCTTATCGCCTTAACGTCATCTTGCTTAATGAGTTCATCACATAATGCTAAAGCCGCCTCGGTTGCATAACCATGCCCCCAACTCGCTTGTTTAAAGCGCCAACCTATTTCAATATCGCTGTAATTTGGTGCATCACTAAAGAAATCCATAGGTCTTATTAATACCCAGCCAATAAATGTATTGGTTTGCTTTAGAGTGATACTCCACAGCCCCCAGCCTTTTAGCTCATTTCTATATGCGAGCATACGAGGCACTCCCTCATTTTTTATTTGCTCTAAAGAGGTAGGTACACCTCGCGTTAAATACTGCATTACGGCGGGGTCTTGGTCGAGTTCAAATAATTGAGGCCAATCGTGCTCATTCATTAATTTAAAATTTAATCGTTTTGTTACGGGGGCGTTCATTTTCATTGTTGTATAGTCTGCCTCGAATTAATTATCAGTCTCTAAAGGAGATAGCACATGAATAAATTAGCAGGTTTAGCTTTATTAGGCACTTTAATTACATTAACTGGTTGTGAAGATGCCAACGAAGTAAAAGAAGATGCAAAAGATAAAAGCGCACAAATGCAAGAAAAGCTTGGTGATGCATGGAACGACGTTAAAGAGACAACTAACGATCTTAAAAATGATGAGTCTTTAAACGAGCTATTAGAGCAAAGTAAAACAATGGGCTTAGACATGTACGACGACGGCAAAGAGATTGCGGTTGATGCATGGATTAAAAGCAAAGAAGCTGCTGGCGAGTTAACTGAAAAAACTAAGCAGAAAGCGCAAGAAATTGCTGACGAAATTGAGCAAGCGCGTAAAGAACATAACGAAGGTTAATTTAACTTTCGATAATAAAAAAGGAAAGCCTCGGCTTTCCTTTTTTGTTTTAAGCAGTTTAGCCCTGACATGTGTTTACATATTTAGGGCTTATAAGCTCAAATTAACCTTTGTACTTACTCATAACTAAAGTAGCGTTTGTACCACCAAAGCCAAAGCTATTAGACATTACAGTATTTAACTCAACGTCACGACGTTCAGTAATAATATCTAAACCTGCCGCTTGCTCATCTAGCTCATCAATATTAATTGAAGGCGCTACAAAGCTGTGCTCTAGCATCAATAATGAGAAGATAGCTTCGTGAACACCTGCAGCACCTAGGGCATGACCCGTCATTGCTTTAGTTGCGCTGATCATTGGTGACTTACCACCAAACACTTCTTGAATCGCACCAAGCTCTTTAACGTCGCCTACAGGTGTAGATGTACCATGCGTGTTTAAGTAATCAATACTGTCTACATCTTGCATAGCTTGGCGCATACAACGTGCTGCACCTTCGCCAGATGGAGCAACCATGTCGTAGCCATCTGATGTTGCACCGTAACCAACAATTTCAGCGTAAATGTGCGCGCCACGTGCAAGTGCATGTTCAAGTTCTTCAACTACAACAATACCGCCGCCGCCAGATATAACAAAACCATCGCGGTTTGCATCGTATGTACGAGACGCTTTTTCTGGTGTTTCGTTGTACTTAGTAGAAAGTGCGCCCATAGCGTCAAATTCCATTGCCAATGTCCAGTGTAGTTCTTCACCGCCACCAGCAAATACAACATCTTGCTTACCTAATTGAATTTGTTCTACTGCATTACCAATACAATGCGCAGATGTTGCACATGCAGAGCTAATTGAGTAGTTAACACCTTTAATTTTAAAGGGTGTTGCTAAACAAGCAGATGTAGTGCTCGCCATAGTACGTGGAACCATATAAGGCCCTACACGTTTTACGCCTTTTTCACGTAAAATATCAGCAGCTTCTACCTGCCATTTAGACGAACCACCGCCAGAGCCAACAATAATACCCGTGCGCTCATTTGATACTTGGTCGTCAGACAAACCTGAGTCTTCAATTGCTTGAGTCATCGAAATATAAGAATATGCAGCAGCATCACCCATAAAGCGCATTGCTTTGCGGTCAACATGTGCTTTAACGTCAATATCAATTTTACCCGATACGTTACTACGTAACTTGTAATCGGCAAATTCTTGGTTAAAAGCGATGCCGCTTTTGCCCGTTTTTAACGATTCTAATACTTCTTCTTTGTTGTTACCAATGCTTGATACAACACCGATACCTGTAATTACAGCTCTTCTCATGGGTAATTCCCTTAGCTTAATACTTAATTGCATTCTATTTTACGCGAATTTAATCACCTAAGTGGTCAGCTTTCTAGCGTACACTTGTACTCTGAACTGCTAGCTTATAAATAACGCCAGACTATTACAAAGAAAACCCGTAAAATAATTAAAAATATATCTATAAATTTAAGAAATTATGATTAAAAACGCACATAGTCACATTAATAATTTAGGTACACCTTTGACTAATGACTCCGGTGATATTTATTTTTCTAATGACGATGGCTTAGCTCAATCGCATTATGTGTACTATGAGCAAAATAATATAGATGTACGATTACAAAATCATGACCAATCACATTTTGTTATTGCCGAAACCGGTTTTGGTACCGGTTTAAACTTTTTAAATACGTGGCAACGCTTTAAAGACCACCTTGAGCGGATGCAAGTTCAAAATGAATGTGAAAAAAGCGTAAAACGCCTACACTATATTTCGTTTGAAAAGTATCCCTTAACATTAACAGACTTAAAACAAGCATTAACCGCTTGGCCTACCTTAAGTTATTTTAGTGAGCAATTAACAGTAAACTACCCAATTAATTTAGAAGGATGCCACCGGCTCGAATTTAATAATGGCAGTGTTGTTCTCGATTTATACTTTGGTGATGCGCTTGAATCAATACAAGCAATGAGCTACCCGCAAACAGGAATTGTTGATGCTTGGTATTTAAATGGGCTTGAGCCAAGTGAAAATCCTGATATGTGGCAGCAAAGTTTATTTAACTCCATGGCTGATATAACAAGAGCTAATGCAACCTTATCGACTTTTACTGCCGCTGACTTTGTTCAACGAGGATTAATAGAGGCTGGTTTTAGTACTAAAAAAGCCAAAGATTTTAATCAAAAAGAAGATATGCTTACTGGCCAACTTAAACATGTTAATAACGCTCAATCAACCCCCGCTTATTTTAATCAAGATAGCAGTACTTTAAAAAATGTAGCGGTCATTGGCGGTGGTATTGCCAGTAGCTGTATTTTATACAGCTTGGCTAAACGTGGCATAACCAGCCAATTATTTTGCCAAGATGAAAAGCCTGCAATGGGGGCTTCGCACAATGTGCAAGGCGCTATTTACCCTCACCTACAAGCTAAAAACTCGCCGCACAGCGAATTGTTTGCACATAGCTTTTTATACGCCAAACGCCTATATAACAACTTACTTAGCAGTGGTTTTAATTTTGATTACGATTGGTGCGGCGTATTACAACACGCAGTGAAAAAACCTCTCGCTGATAAGCACGAAAACTTAGCACAAAAGCAACTGTGGCCAACCCAGCTAATGCGTAACGTAACCGCAGAGCAAGGCGATGAAATAGCCGGCGTAACAACAGGTTATTCAGGCGTGTTTTTTGAACAAGGCGGCTGGGTTAACCCGCCACAATTAGTAAACGCTATGCTAAGCGCTGCAAATAGCATAAGCCCATTTAAAAGCCTATTTAACTGCAATATAAAGCAGCTTAAAAAAACTGATAGCGGTTGGTTTTTATTAACGAATGATGAGCAGCTAGGCCCTTTTAGCGATGTAATTATTTGTGCAGGTGAGCACAGCGATGCATTTGAGCAAACAAAAGCGCTACCTATAGTGGGCGTACGCGGTCAGGTTTCACATATTGAGGCAAGTGAGCAATCACGCAAACTTAAAACAGTGCTATGCCATAAAGGGTATTTTACCCCGGCTTATTTAGATCATCACTGCATGGGTGCCACATTTGAAAAAAACACTAAAAGCCGCCAAGTTACCGAGCAAGACAACCTAACTAACAAAGAACAGTTACTTAGTTTTTACGACCAAAGTGAATTTGCCTCTACCCTTGGCAATATAACCTCGGCAAAAGCGGCTGTTCGCTGCACATTTATAGATCACCTACCAATGGCAGGGCAATGGTGCGAGCAAAGTGATTATATAATGGCTTTTGCTAATCTACGTTTAGGTAAACGCTACCAATATGAGCAACTTAATAAACCACAACAAGGCCTACATATTTTCACCGGTTTTGGCGCACGCGCTTTATGCAGCGCACCGCTAAGTGCAGACCACCTCGTAAGTTGTTTAAATAACGAACCCCGCCCAT
Organism: Pseudoalteromonas sp. 78C3; assembly: GCF_002836695.1. Taxonomy (NCBI): domain Bacteria; kingdom Pseudomonadati; phylum Pseudomonadota; class Gammaproteobacteria; order Alteromonadales; family Pseudoalteromonadaceae; genus Pseudoalteromonas; species Pseudoalteromonas sp. 78C3. The sequence goes on along the minus strand of NZ_PJAV01000165.1, from coordinate 37,896 downwards.
TAAGCGAACGTGTAAGCCAAGCTATTCATCCTGCACGATTTATAGTGCGAGACTTAATTCGTAATAAAATTTAAATGACAAAGGTGCTTATTGGGGTAAAATAAGTACCAATAAAAGGAATTTATTACTCAAAGGACTCTAATGAAAACTTTAGCATTTTTAATAATATTGCTATGCACTCTATCGTTTAACGCACTCAGCCAAAACGTCACTGAAATCCCACTTCCTGAAGAATTTGTTACAACGATGGATGTAGCAAGCGAATACCCAATGGTACGCACTGGTTATTTAACCGATTCAATTTCTGATATCACTCGCTTTTATCAGCAAAAATTAGGTGAACCTTTAAAAACAAATGGCAATAGTACATACCGCACTTTGTTTTATAATTACCAAGAACGTAAAGTCCGTATTAGTCTATACCGCCGTAGTTATGTGACCGAAGTGAGTATAATGGTTGAATAAAAAGGTCTAAAAAAACACACCAAAAGCAGCTAATTTTAATACTCAGTTAAGCATCGCACTTTAATTAAAGTATTTTTTGAAATTAGCTCATTTAAACTCTTTTTTACCCTTTAAAAATAATCCCCTACCCCAAGGTCTGTTTGTAAGCACATTACTTTTACTATTTATTGGAAGGAGTTAATTATGAGTAAGACCCTAATTATTGGCGCAAGCGGACAAATAGGTAAAATGACAACTGAGCTACTTTTAGAAAATGAGCAAAATGTTGTGGCATTAGTGCGTGACAAAAATAAGTTAAGCGATTTAAACAGCTCTTTTTTAACTATTGTTGAGCAAGATCTTGAAGGCGATTTTGGTGATGCAATGAAAGGCTGTGACCAAGTGATTTTTGCTGCTGGTTCTGGTGGAAGTACAGGCGATGATAAAACTGTACTCATTGATTTATGGGCTGCAGCAAAAGCAGCTACATTCGCTAAAGAGCACGGCGTTAACCACTTTATTATGGTCAGTTCAATTGGTGCTGACGATCCAGATTCGATTCAAGGTGATTTAAAACCTTACTTAGTTGCTAAGCACATGGCTGACGAGCACCTAATAAATAGTGGTTTAAATTATACCATTGTTCGCCCTGGTACATTGACTGACGATAGTGCTTCAATGCAAGTAACTACGCAACAACCAAGTGATCGTTCAGAAGCTAAAATTAGCCGCGAAAACGTAGCCAATGCATTATTACATATTGCGACCAACTCATTTATTAGTAACCGCATTTTTAAGTTGTTTGATGGCGACAAACCAATTAAAGCCGCTGTTAAATAAGCTTTAATACCAATTTAATTAAACGTATGAACAATTATTACAAAGAATATGTAATTCATCGATAAGGCAAAAAATTACAGTATAGTCGCTCTATATCAGTAACTTTTTGGCGCAATGAATTATTTAATCCTCTTAAATAATTTATGTTTAATAAAATTAAATTTACTCCACTAAGCAAATTAGTGGAGTAATATTTTTATACCTTGCCAACCAAGTTGTAGCGTTAATAACGTTAAAACTATCCTAAAAATATGCTTAAATTTATCCCCAGACATCCTTTTAAGTAATTTAATTCCGAACCAAGTTCCTACAGCGCCACTTATTACCATGGCAATTACAAGCGGTATCCATTGCCAAAAACTAAAACCAACAGCGCCATAAATTATCGCTTTTAATAAATGCTGCACACTCATAATGCTCGAAAACGTTGCCGTAAATTTTAACTTTTCGTAATTATTTATATATAAACAGCTACCAACTAATGGGCCACTTGCCCCCACAAACATAGAAATAAAAGTAGTTATTCCACCGGCGACCATACGCCACACCCTAGAGGTTAATTTTATAGGTGGCGTTTTACCCCACAGTAAATAAATAACAAAAATAGCGACCACTAACTTCATAGCATCAAGCGATATATCATCAATAACAAAACTTGATAACCCCGCCCCTACTAAGCCGCCTAACGCAAAATATACAAACATGCTTTTATCAATATGCTTAAAGCTGAGTAAAAACCTATTTGCATTAGAGCCAAGCTGTACTAAACCATGCACAGGCACAACAACTGCCATTGGCATAAACGACGCCATAACAACAAGCAGCATTAATCCGCCACCAGCACCAAATGCAGCAGATATAAAAGAAGTAAAGCCAGCGGTGATCATTAACAATAAAAACAAAAATAAAGACATGCTGTCGGGAAATAAAAAATCCATAAAACTCCACTGCCTATTTAAGTACTTTTAAGTCGCAGTATTTAAATAGTAAAAAAGGTACTAAACACATTTAGAGAAACTTTATCAGCTTCTATCTCGTGCTATGTACTATGTTGCGTTGTTTTTGCACTTTGTTTGCACATTTAACAAATATTATACATTCAACTTCATTACCGGATATTTTTGATGAGAAGATTTAACACACCAATTTTGACACCGCTTGCAGTGTGCATACTCGCACTGGGTTTAGCTGCCTGTAACGGTAGCGATGCTGAAAGTACAGTTGTAACTGAAACAACCACCGATGAGGGAACTACAACAGATACTTCAACCGATTTTGTTGTAGAAGTCGACCCTTTTAACTTTGAAAGCGATGCGCTCATTTCATCAATTACCACTCAAACATGTACGCTAAGTAATGGCGATGAAGCCTCATGCTACAAAATTGATATTGCCGGTGCGCCTTCAAATTACGAGATTGGTGTATTTTGCCCTCAAAATATCACCTCAACAGCTGACGAAGCCGGTATTTGGTTTGATGGCACCGGTGAGGTTTACGATATAACCGGAGACTTTATTTTAAATCTACCTACATTATATAACGATAGTCATTGGCAGCTATACGACGAAGGTACAGGCCTTGTAAATGTAACCGACACACAAGAATCGTGTGATGGCGCTGCACGTCCAAACGTAGAAGAACAATACCAAAACCACTGCGTAGAATGCTCTATTGATTATGTTGATGGCGGTATATCAGAATCATTTTTAATTCCAATAACGCCTGTTGCAACCACTCAAAATAGCAGTATTGGTAACGCTAATGTAGGTGTTGCTCTCAATGGTGTTGTACTTGCTGCACCCGTGCCTGTTGAGGCTATTTTAGGCGCATACACTATTGCAGCCTTTGATGATTGCGCTGGCCATATTAACTTAGTAGCAGGCTATCACTACCACGGTGAAGCAGGTTGTAGCCAAACACAAATTCAATCAGACGGTCATGCCGCCATGATGGGTTATGCACTCGATGGATTTGGTATATTTGGCATGCTTAACGAAGATGGATTAGAACCCACTGATTTAGACGAATGTAGAGGCCACACCGACGATACACGCGGATACCACTACCATGCAGCCGATGTATCTGAAAACATGTTTATTGGTTGTTTTAAAGGTGCTACCGCAAGATAACTCGCATTCTGGCCAAATAATTAACTGAGATACTAATGAAAATATTTAACGTGATAAAAGCACTAACCACTGGCTTTTTACTTGCTGCCTCATGCTCAGCGCTAAGTCATGCAGGCCACGGCTCAAATGCGCCTTGGGAAGCATGTGAAGCAAAAGCCATTAATGAAGATTGCAGCTACACAAGCCATGATAAAAAAGCGACAGGCACATGCCAAGCAATGAACAAAGTACTTATGTGCGTTCGAAATAAACCACTTGAAACATTAATAGACAAAGCAACCCAACCAGCAAGTGATCAAAAGCAATCTGTAAAATCACTCGCTAAACGATAAAGTAACAGCTACACGCCAAAGCCTTAACGCTGTTTGTTAAGGCTTTTTTAATCGCAAATCATTAGAAAGCATACCCTTTATCTGTTAAGTTAGCTTTGTGTATCAAATAATAAAAATAAAATTCCAAAAATGGAATTACACAAGCAAGGTACTAACGTGAGCGCTACATTTAAAATTGTTTTTAATGGTCAGTTATATCAAAATACTGACCTTACCTCTGCCCAAGAACAACTCAGTCAACTTCTTAATATTCCTCATAATATTGTTGTTCAGTTATTTGATGGAAAAGCTTACGCTTTAAAAAAAGACTTATCGAGTATTGATGCTGTTAAAACAGAATCCTCACTTAAAAAGCTAGGTTTGATTACTAAAGTAGAACCTCAACTCATTACTGTAATCTCTCAATCTCAAAATAATCAAATAGCACTCACTGAGCACAGTAAAAATACAGATAAACACATTAGTGAAAGTACTAACGACAAAAGTATTTCAATACAAAATGAACGCCTAGATACAGACGAAGCCCCAAATACAACTGCAGCTATTAAGCAAAGTTATAATAAATATAAACTACTGCGTAACACTTTAAAAAGCGCATTGTACTTTTGCTATTGCGCACTTTGTATTCTTACCTTAGTAGGTGTAGTGATCAGTGTTAATGCACTTAAAAACAACTTTGGCACTCTAAATAACACAACTACAAATAACACAACTACAAACAACTTAAGTTACCAAAACTATAAACAATATTTGATTGATCAAAATAGCCTAAATCAACCAACACAAAAAATAACAAACGAGCGAACAGCTAACCCTACACAGCAAAAAAGTAATGAGTACTTTAGTCGCTTTTCATCACTAATAAATAGCTACGCGCAAAGTACAGGACAAGCTGATATAAAAACGATGGGGGGTGATAAATTACAACAGCACCTACAAGAAATAGATGACCTAGGCCCTAAAAATGAATTTTGGCAGCAACTGATACAACTTTCAAAAAGCTTAGATAACGATAAGCACGCAATAGGGATGCTAAACAATACTGACCCCGCCAAAGTACAATGGATAAACGCGGTAGATTGGATCAGCCAAAGCTATATTAGGCAACATCAAAACTCGCAAACTACAAACACCTCCCCAGCCAATGCGGATGAGCAAAGCAGCAACCCAATACTTAATCTAACGTTGTTAATAAGTATGTTGTCGTTATTCAGTATTTTTATAATTGCGATAAAAATGAAGTTACGCGCAATTATAAATACTTAAACTTTATTTTATAAATTCCATAAAAAAACCCGCAAATTTGGATTAACAAATTTGCGGGTTTCTTATGGTTTTCGAATAACGAGTTCAAAAACCTTTATTGGTGGAGCTGGGGGGATTTGAACCCCCGTCCGAAAAGCCTCGACCGTCGGTACTACATGTTTAGTATTGTCATTTAATTAACCTTTAAGTCCCGGACAAACACGGTAAATAAAGGCGAGGCCGCTTAGTTTTAGCGCTTCAACCCCGGCCAGGGTTTCCGTCGCGATCAGGTGTTAGGGTGACACTCCAAAATCCAGTCCACAAGAATACATGGAAGGAGCGCTAGCCAGCCTAAGCTGCTAGAGAGTAGTTATCGTCGTTTGCGATTACTTTAGGTTGCGGCTGTTTAACGAGGCAAACCGCACCTCGACATGCACCTTGGGCTTCTTGAATTCCGTCGAATCCTAATCAGCCCCTGAATTAGTAACTCAATTCAGAGCGTGCAAACAGTATAACTGAGTAAAGTACTGATACTCAAGGCCTAGTAACGCTTTATTTTAATTGTATGTGCCAATCGCGTGTTAAGTAACCAAAATTTAGTTTATGCAAGCCTATATAAACATTTACTTAACAATGTGTTTAACCTGTGTTCAAATGAGGAGTTAAGGTTTTTGCTATTTCTAAACCTTTAGTTGTAAAAAATAAAAATAATAACAGGCATAGAGTAGGGAATTAATAAATGTCGGTTTTTTCATTTGATAAAAGTACAGGGTTTGTCTCTTTAGAAAGTCACCCTATTGATAGTGGTTTTCCTGTTACAAGTACTCAGTTAACGCAAATGCTAGAGCAATCTGAGTTTAGTGAGTACGAAGCTGTAATTGCCAATATTGGAAAGCTTTTTGCGTCAACTAAAAATTATCAGGAAGTATCGCTTGTCGTTGCTAGAGCTGTAGATGCGTCGCTTATCATTAATATTGATGAAAAAAACATGGTCGCAGAAGCAACATTAACTACCGCTAAAGGTGGCGCACTTTTGTCTATGGAAGGCGCGCAAAAAGCACTTGCTGATGCAGGTGTTAAAAAAGGAATAAGTCCTCGTGCGCTTGATACCTTTTTAGGCCAGCAGTTTGAGCAACCAGCAGGAAGCTCTTACAGTGCCATAATTGCACATGGGCGCAATCCAAAAGAAGGCAGCGATGCTAAATTTGTGCGTTTATGCTCAACAGCTCAAGACCGAGTACTCAGCCCACAAGCTAAAGAAGGCGGTAAGGTTGATATGAAAAACCTTGGCGCTATTATCACCGTAAAACCTGGCACTCCCTTAATGCAGCGTATTGCAGCTACCCCTGGAGAAGAAGGCTATACGGTATTTGGCGATTCAATTAGTGCAAAACCAGGTAAAGATCACCAACTCCAGCCTTTCGAAGGTACAAAAGTAGATCCTAATAATCCTAATATGCTTATTGCCGACTGCAAAGGTGTGCCCGTTGCCCTACCCCGTGGTATGCGTGTAGATGATGTTTTATGCTTTGATAACGTAGATGTAAGTACAGGCCATGTTGATTTTGATGGTAGCGTAATTATTACTGGCGATATTAAAGACGGTATGCGCGTAAAAGCCAATGGTGATATTACGGTACTTGGTTTTGTAGAATCAGGAACTGTTGAAAGTAAAAGTGCGGTAACCATTATGCTTGGCGCAATTGGCCGAAAACGTGAAGGCGAGGAAGCATTTACGTGCTGTATAACCGCTCAACGAACTATTTCGATTGGTTATGCCCAGTACTGCAACATTAAATCCGAACAAGATTTATTTATTGAACGCCAAGCTCTGCATTGTGATTTAAGTGCTAGGCGATTAATACGTGTAGGTAAAGCAAATGACCCGCGAGGTAAAATTATTGGCGGTAATATTTTAGATGCTATGCGCATTGAAACAGGTGAACTAGGCGCGCCAGCCGGTACTAAAACGCGCGTGTTTTTAGCGCAACTCTGGTTTGAGCTTCGCCAAAAGCAAATACAAATCACCGATTTTGAAAAAGTACTTGCGACTAAAGTAACCGCTTTACAACAAGCTCGCGAAAAAGCGAGTAAAATTGCGGGGGCTGCTCAGCGCCAGCAATTCATGAATAAGATAACTGAAAATGAAAAGCATATAAAAATACGCTCTGCGCATATTCATCGTCAAAAACTACTTATTAAGCAAAGAATAGTGCAATTACTTGCCAGTAGCCGTTTAAAAGTAAATGAATTAATGCACCCTGGTGTGGAGCTTAAAATAGCGAAAGATTCTAAACAATTTTCGCGTATTTACCCGCCCCACCTAGTTAAGCTAACTGAGGGTAAAATTACTCAGACGTTTTAGTTTCTTCGTCATTTTCAGTTTCAACTTCAGCATCAGCGTCATCTACTGGCGCTAATGGCCAACCACCTAATTGCTGCCAGCGGTTTACTATTAAACAATAAAGCTCGGCTGTACGTTCTGTGTCGTAAAGCGCTGAGTGCGCTTGGCTGTTATCAAACTCTATACCAGCCGCTCTACATGCTTTTGCTAATACAGTTTGCCCTAACGCTAAACCCGCTAAAGATGTTGTATCAAAGCTTACGAACGGGTGAAATGGCGTACGCTTAATGTTATTACGCTCTATTGCTGCATTTAAAAAGCCATGATCGAATGCGGCATTATGCGCCACAATAACTGAGCGTTGGCACCCAGCAGCCTTTTGCGCTTTGCGTACTACTTTACATATTTCTTTAATTACTTCATCTTCAGGTACTGCGCCACGTAATGGTGAAAACGGGTCTATACCGTTAAAGTCGATGGCTGCTTGTTCTATATTAGCGCCTTCGAATGGCTGAACATGAAAATGAACAGTATGATCTATGCTGAGCAGTCCTTCGTCATCCATTTTTAAAACAGAGGCTGCTATTTCTAACAAGGCATCTGTTTCTTTGTTAAAACCTGCAGTTTCAACATCAATAACAACAGGAAAAAATCCACGAAAGCGTTTTGCGAAAGGTGTTTGCTCAGTATTTGCCATAGTCTTCTTTGTTTATACGTGTAAGCTGACTATTATGTCAAAATTGATGCCCCCTAGGCTAGGGGATTTAAGTATTTATTGCTTTAAAATTGTAGGCACATAACTTGCTTTAACTTATAAGTTAGTTACGTAGAGAGCAAACTAATCATTGCAGTCGTTAATTTGCCAAATTATTGGCATTCCCGGATAGCTGGAGAGCACCATGAAGTATAAGTTGTTATTTATTAGCCTTAGTATAAGTGCGGTGTTTTGCAGTACTCACTCGCAAGCTGCTATGCGCCAATACACAGCAACCCAAGACAACTCCAACTGGGAAGTAGTTAAAACAACGCGCTTACAATGCCAATTAAATCATGAGGTTCCTTATTACGGTGAAGCTATATTTAAAGCTTCTGCAAGTAAAAGTAAAAACTTAACATTTAATTTAGATATGGTTGTACGCCCAGATAACTACGCAATTGCAGGTTTAAAAGCAGTGCCACCTACATGGCGTGCAGGATTGCCCGCTCGCGATATTGCAAATATGAAATTACTTAAAAAGTTTGATGGCGAGCTAGGCAATAAAACCGCATGGGAAATGCTTACTGAGCTTGAAAAAGGCTACTACCCTACTTTTTATTATCAAGACTGGCAAAACAGTGCCGATAAAATTGCCGTTGGTATATCGAGCGTAAACTTTAAACAAGCTTACTGGGCTTTTTTACAATGCCGTGATGAGCTACTCCCTTACAGCTTTGAAGATATTTCGTTTACTGTAATGAACTATCAATCTAACAGCAGTAAATTAACTAAATCGTCGCAACAACGTCTTGATAAGATTGCTGAGTATTTAAAAAATGATGCAAGCATAGAGTCCATTAGTATTGACTCATACACCGATAGTTATGGCGGACGCTGGAATAACTTAGATTTATCGCGCAAGCGCGCCAAAACTATAAAAGATTATATGGTGAGCTTGGGTGTTGATGAAACAAAAGTACAAACCACCGGTTTAGGCGAAAAACGCTTTGTTGATAATAACGATAACATTTTAAGCCGAGACAAAAACCGTCGTTTAATTATTCAAATTGAAAAAATGTAGTAACGCTAATTTGCGCTTACTTTCTTTAGCCTTAAAAACTTATCACTAAATTGAAAAAATGTAGTAAAGCTAATTTGTGTTTACTTTCTTTCGCCTTAAAAACTTATCACCAAATTGGAAAAAACCTAGACTAATTAAAATAATAACCGCACCAATTATTAGTTCTTGGCTTAATGACTCATTATTTAGCCAAGCTCCCAAGGCTAACGCAAAGCTAGGAGTTATAAGTGTAGTAAGTGATACCGTACTTGCATTTAGGTTTTGCAGCACATGAAAATACGCCAAAGCCCCTACTAAAGATCCAAATATTCCTAGATAACCAATAGCCCACAATGATTTTGCACTCCAGTTTTGTATATGCAACTCACCATCTAATAACCACCAAGCAATAAAAAAGAGTGGGGTTACAAAAACTAAGGCACCAAATGTTGTTGCCATAGGGTGAATCGCAATCTGTACACGCTTGATCATCACACCACTTAAACTAAAAAAGCAGACAGCCATAAACACATAAAGCAACCCAAGCCCTTGAGTTTGCGAGTTTTGTACTTGGTTATAACTAACAAAATATAAGCCAATTAAGGCGCACGCTAACGCAACTAATTTAATCGGGCTAAATTTAGGTTCATTTAATAATTGCTGAGCAAGCAACCCCGACAAAATAGGTGCAAGGCCAAACATAAGCGAAATAATACCAGAAGGGACTGTTTTAGCTGCCATATAGCTCAACAACATACCGCCAAAAATACCTATACTCGAATAAAAATAAAGTAAGCATGCATTTTTGCTCCAAGGCACTCTAATATTTGTAATGGCAACAATTAAGCCGCCTAACAATAGCCCCACCAGCATTCGCATTAACACTGCAAGTGTTGGCGATACAGTTTCACTACTCCACACTATACCCAGTGGTGTAGTAGACCATATAAGAACCATGAAAAAATACGATACTTTAACTGGCACGTGCCATCCCTACGCTTTATATGAATGAATAAAACAAAGAATAAATTATACGCTCACTACTGTGTTTTAGTACTTTTTAAACACTAAAGTCCTTAATAAATACAGTTGTAAATTGTAAGTTACATTTTAATACCGCTCTTTTATTACAAAACTATTTGAGATTTGAGCAACTAGTTATATGGTGCATCAATATTAATAATAATTAAGGTAATTAAGTGCTTAAAAATAAAACAACTGGAAGCATGTTAATTGTTGCAGGCACCACTATTGGTGCGGGTATGTTGGCATTGCCAATTGCATCTGCCGGGCTTGGGTTTAGTACTGCACTTGCATTAATAATTGCTAGCTGGTTACTAATGACCTACACCGCACTACTCATGTTAGAGCTACACCAATATGCACCACGCGATGCAACATTAAATACATTGGCTAAATTATGGCTTGGAAAGCGCGGACAATATATTGCGAATTTTTCGATGGTTTTTTTATTTTACGCTTTATGCGCTGCTTATATTGCAGGTGGTGGTGCACAACTTCAAGCGCGTATAAATATAGGCTTTGATGTAGATATAGCCCCACAGTTTGGCTCTGTGATTCTTGCTGTTATTATTGCAAGTGTAGTAACGCTAGGCACTAGCAAGGTAGATAAACTAAATAGAGTGTTATTTACAATAAAAATTATTGTATTAGCTAGTTTGTTTTATATGCTTACCCCTTATGTGCAAGGTAAGCATTTATTAGAGATGCCTGTGGAGCAAGGGTTAATCCTTTCAGCTATACCGGTTATATTTACTTCGTTTGGCTTTCATGGATCTATCCCCTCTATTGTTAAATATGTTGGTGTTGAAATAAAAGTACTGCGCAAAGTAATGATTGCTGGAGCCGCCCTACCTTTAGTCATTTATATTTTTTGGCAACTACTTAGCCAAGGTATTATGAGCCAAGCTGATTTACTCAACAGCCAAGGTCTTAATGGGTTTGTATCTAGCGTGGCAAGTATTGCGCATAACCCAAGTGTGGCAACGGCCGTTAAGTTATTTGCTGATTTAGCACTTGCGACATCATTTTTAGGGGTGAGTTTAGGGTTATTTGATTTTTTTGCTGATGCATTTAAAAAGGGTGACAATAAAACAGACCGAATTAAAACGGCTTTAATTACGTTTATTCCGCCACTTGGCTTTGCATTGTTTTATCCTCAAGGCTTTATTATGGCCTTAGGGTACGCAGCAATAGCACTTGTTGTACTGGCAATATTTTTGCCTGTAGCAATGGTTTATAAACAGCGTACAACATCAAATAAAACAGGCTACCAAGTTAAAAGTGGGAATGTTGGGCTTGGTATAGCAGCTATATGTGGCATAACTATTATTGCTGCGCAGTTTATGCAAATGGCGGGGCTTATTCCTGCTATCGGTTAAAGGTTGCTGCTAATTGTTTAAATTTAGATAATAAAAAACCGCACATCATTAGTAATGATGTGCGGTTTTTTATATTAACTGCGTTTATTTACAAACGTCAGCTACAGCATTTGAAAAGTATTCAATATTTGAATGACTAACACCTGCAACATTTACGCGGCTAGAGCCAACTATGTAAATGCCGTATTCTTTTTGTAGGCGAGCAATTTGCTCTTTATTAATACCTAAGAAAGAAAACATACCGTTTTGGCGTTCAATAAATGAGAAGTCTTGAGCAATATCTTTAGTTGCTAAGCTTTCTTTAATTAAGCTACGTAAGCCATTTATACGACTACGCATTTCATCAAGCTCAGAGTGCCACAATTGTGTAAGCTCTGTACTGCTTAAAATAGTATTAACAATGTCAGCACCATGCGCTGGCGGCATTGAGTAAATACTACGTACAACGCTTAGCATTACAGAGTTTGAAATATCTGCTGTTGCGCTGTCTTTTGCAATTAGTGAACATGCACCAATACGCTCGCGGTATAAGCCAAAGTTTTTAGAACATGAAGAACAAATAATTAGCTCTTCTACTGCATCGGCTAAAATACGTAAGCCACGTGCATCTTCTTCAAGTGAAGCACCAAAGCCTTGGTATGCAATATCAACAAGTGGTGTAAAGCCAACTTCTTTTGCCAGTTCGGCAACCGTGTTCCACTGTGTTTCGTTTAAATCCATACCGCTTGGGTTATGACAACATGCATGCAGTAAAACCACATCACCTTTAGGCACTTGTTTAAGTGTGTTGATCATTTCATCAAACAATAAATCTTTATTTTCGTAATCGTAATATGGGTATTCTTTTACTGTTAAGCCTGCAGCTTCAAACAAGCTAATATGGTTAGCCCATGTTGGGTTAGTTACCCAAACAGTCGCGTCTGTATTACAACGCTTAATAAATTCAGCTGCAACACGAAGTGCACCCGTACCACCAGGAGCTTGCGCGGTACGTACGCGGTTAGCTAGTAATACTTGATGCTCACCTAATAGTAACTGCTCCATTTTTTGGCAGTAATCTAAATTACCCGCTAAACCAATGTAAGATTTGCTCATTTCGTTTTCAAGACGAAACGCTTCAGCCTTTTTAACCGCTTTAAGAACCGGTGTATTGCCTTGCTCATCTTTGTAGACACCTACACCTAAATCAATTTTATTAGGGTTTGTATCTTGTTTATAGGCCGCCATAAGGCCAAGAATAGGATCTGTTGGTAATGGTTTTAATACTGAGAACATTGGCTATCTCTTATCGTTATTTAGGGGTTAGCTGTTAAGCTAAGCTTAACATAAAAGCACATCATATTGACTAGCGTTATTTACACTAGAAAGTGAGGAATTTTAATACAACATGCAATTAAAACGGCAAGCGTCTTTTCATCAAAAAAATCATTTTTAAAGGCTTCTGCATCTACAATACCAACGCATTCATTTTGTGTATTAAATAAAGGTAGGCAGGTTTCTGATTTAACTTTAGGATCACATGTGTAGTATTCACCACCTTGTGATAGATACTCTTCAACGTTATTAATAATGCGGCCCTCGTGGGATAGCGCAACCTGTACGTTGTTACTGCCAGCCGCAAATGCTTGCGTTAAAGGAAACAACGGACGACTAGGCGCACCATGATAAGCCAATTTTAATAGTTGATTACCTTCAGGGGTATTAGTTGATTGATAAATACCATACCAATCAACGCCCGTTTGCTGCTCAATGTAGCTTACAATACTTTGTAAAGTAGCCAGCTTAAACTGTGTTTGCTCATCATTTTTAATATAGTCAGTTAATTTGAATGGCTCATCTTGTAAGTAACCAAATAAACTACATGCACCGCCCTCGCCAAGCTCAGGTATTTGATACTCCCAACACACATCAGGCAAAGCAGTGTTTGCTAAATGTAGATCAAGCTTTTCAAGCTCTGTTGAAATCAAAGCTGGATTAGCACTAAGTTGTGCTTGTTTTAAGTAAGAAGAAATCATTTGGCCATCCATACATCTAAAGTTTCGAGAATAATAGCATGGATATTTTTACAGAGCTAGCTCAACTTGTAGCACATTTCAACTTGGTTACCACTGGCGTTATAAGTGACTTTTTCGGCTATTTCTTCTAATAAAGACACCCCTCTGCCAAATTCGTTATTAGCCTTTGCCAACTCATCGTGCTTACTACTAAACCCTCGACCTGAATCACAAATAATAAAATATAAACTGAGCGTGTCGGGGCAATAGCGCATATCAATAATAATCATGGCATCTGTAAGTTTAGCAAGGGCAGCCTCTCTCAACTCGTAATATCGAAAAAAGCCGTCCTCTTGTTTTTTAATTTCTGAGTTAAGTCCTAATACACCATGATCAAGCGCATTGTTGTAAGCCTCAGACAACAGTAAAAATATATTAGAGCGATGGGTATTTAACCCCTCCACACTGCTTAAAATATTAACGACGTCGTAAACGGGGTCTGTTTTTTTTATTTGCTCTGAGTTTAAGCTCAAAGACAAATTAAAAGCTAAAGTAGAAAATGCTTCTCGCTCTTGTTCCACAGGAATTAAAGGCAAGCAGTTTAGTAAAACAATGCTTAAATCGTCTTGCTGTTTCGTACCATCAGCAAACTTAGTAACATTAGCAACTATGTCTTCACTACTAATCATCGATTTATTTTTTAAGGTTTGTAAAAATCGCTCTTCCCCAAAAAATATATCCTCTTTGTTTGCCGTTTCTATAATACCGTCGGTTGCTAATACTAGGCGTGTATTACTATTTGTTTCAAAATGGATAACTTCATATTCAAATTCTTGTTCATCTAAAATCCCCAGCGCCATATGCTGCGATTCTAATGTTTGTTTTACATTACCGTCTTTATCTATTAGGTACGCATCTGGCAGGCCGCCCATCCATGCAGAAACACTTTTACCTGATGCACTAAGCTCTATAATGGTTGCAGCACAAAACATATGCCCAGGTAGGAGGTTGTACAGTAGTGTATTTAGCTCGCTGGCAATATCGTTAACCGCCATGCCTTTTTGTACCATAGTATAAAACACACGAGAAGTTGGTAATGCACCAATAGCTGCAGCTAGGCCGTGCCCCGTAAAATCTCCCAGCATGCAATACAAATTACCGATTGGACTTTGCGCTACTAAAAACATATCGCCATTAAACATAGAGGCAGGTGATAAATTAAAATCTAAATACTCTTTAAACTTACCTTGGTTTTCTAATGAGTTATTAAAAATATGCTCAATTATTTCGTGTTCACGTTCAATTTGATTGTGATGATATTCAAGCAATTTTTTTTGCTGGTTTGCTTTTTTACTCAGCTCTCTGGTGCGAATATGTGCTTTAATTTTTGCATGCAGAATAACTTTTTCAAATGGTTTATGAATAAAGTCATCACCGCCTACCTCGAGGCAGTGCTCAAAACTTGCTTGATCGTCTAAGGAGGTTATAAAAATAATTGGTAAGTAAACTTCACTATATTGCTGCTTTATTTTTTCAGCGGCTTCAAAACCATCCATTACAGGCATTAAAACATCGAGTAAAACAACGTCTATTTGCTCTCCTTTAAGTACATTAAGCGCATCTAGCCCGTTATAAGCCACTGATATTTTATAACCCTCTTGCTCAAGCATTTTACTTAGTAAAATGCGATTGAGCGCCTGATCATCCACAATTAACACATGTATCATTAGCTAATATCAAACTTTTTATCAAAACGTGAAATTTGTAGAATTTTTCTAAGCTGAGGTTGGCAATTGCTTATTTCAATAGTTTTCACTTGGCTATCAATGGTTTTTTTCATGTTAAGTAACATGCCAAGTGCTGAGCTATCCATGTAGTCAGTCTCTCTTAAATCAATAATAACCTTTACTGTTTTTTCGCTCATTTGGGCATAAGCTTGGCGAAAAGATTGCACTAAATTAAAGTCAAATTTACCTTTGATTTGTATTGTTAATGTAGTGCCATCGACTGATTCATTCTTAGTTAAACTCATATTAAACTCCAATAATATTTCCTTTGAACTAAATATAACCTGTTAAAAGTATTTAGCAAAAAGAAAAACACACAACTTCAAATTTGCTATCATTTACGCCAATATTTAATTAATTTTTATCCATAAAGGTAAGGTATGAGTGATAGTCACTTAGTATATTCAACAAGTACGGGGCGCATTGACCAGCCAAAACCAGAAAAAGAGTTAGAAGCTAAGCTTTTTAAAGATGGTTTTATTCGCATTGAGCGTCAAACAAAAGGACGTAAAGGCAAAGGCGTAATGTTAGTTGTAGGCATTGATCCAAAAGATCATGATTTAAAAAAGTTAGCTAAAACTATAAAAAGCAAAATGGGCCAAGGCGGCGCAGTAAAAGAAGGCATTATTGAAGTGCAAGGTGATGACCGCGATAAACTAAAAGCCATTTTAGAAGCGTTAAAATTTAAAGTTAAAATTGCGGGTGGTTAACCCGCAATTTTATTAACTACTTACTTCGCTATTCGAGAGTTCATTTAACCTTTCATACAATTTTGGCAGTTCGTGTTCAGCAATTGGTTTACTAAAATAATAGCCTTGTACAATGAAGCAGTTATTATTTTGTAAAAACTGCATCTGCTCTATTGTCTCAACCCCTTCTGCGACCACGTCTAGCTTTAACTTTTGCGCCATGGCAATAATAGCTGCAGTGATCTCCATATCATTTGTATCCTCAGGAATATCTTTTACAAATGAACGATCAATTTTCAATATATCAACCGGGAATCGTTTTAAGTAACTGAGTGACGAATAGCCAGTACCAAAATCATCAATAGAAATAGATATACCTAAGGCTTTAAGCTCGTGGAGTTGTGTAATTGCAGCTTCTACATTTCCCATTAGCATACTTTCGGTAAGCTCTAAATGAAGGCGCTTAGCCGAAACACCCGTCCTAATTATCATTTTACTCAGTGTTGAGACTAAGCTTGAGTCTTTGAACTGGCGAGCCGATAAGTTTATCGATATATTATTTTCTAGACCTTGCTTTGTTAATCTTACAGCAAAATCACAAGACTCTTGAAGCACCCATTCGCCTAATTCAACTATAAGGCCTGTCGCTTCTGCAATAGGAATAAATTTATCTGGAGGGATTGCGCCTTCGGTTGGGTGGAACCATCTTAATAACGCTTCATAGCCAATGACCTGATGAGTACGACTATCAACTTGAGGTTGGTAGTAAACTACAAACTGTTTTTCTTTTAGACCTATACGTAGCTCATTTTCAATAAATAAACGCTCATTAGCGGCTGCGTTCAATTCTTGGCTATAAAAATGGAATGTATTACGCCCTTTTGCTTTTGCTTCATACATTGCTAAGTCAGCATGTTTTAATAACTGATCTTCTTCTAGGCTATCGTACGGAGCCATTGTAATACCAATACTAGCGCTCACAATAACTTCATTACTACCTAGCTTTATAGGCACATTCAGTGTTTTTTGAATTGTATTGGCAACATCAGTCGCGTGAGCTTGGCTTTCTATACCACTGAGCAACACTGCAAATTCATCACCACCTAAGCGCGCTATGGTGTCCTCGGCTCGTAAACGTTTTTTAAGTCTGTTTGCCACTTCAATTAATAATTGATCGCCGGCATCGTGGCCTAATGTATCGTTAATACGTTTAAATTCGTCTAAATCAAAGTAAAACAAAGCAAATGCATAATGCCCGCGTTCTGCTAATGCCATTGATTTACGTAATTGCATTCTAAAAAACGTTCTGTTGGCAAGACCAGTAAGGGTGTCAAAGTAAGCAAGCTGCTCCATTTTACGCTGGCTTTCTTTGACAAACGAAATGTCTTGTGCAGATGCTACATAGCTGGTTATTTCACCGCCCTCTTCACGAATTGGCGAAACACTTAAAGATACCCAAATTGGCTCTTTATTCAAGCCTTGAATTAATGTATCACCGCGCCAGTAATTACGGCTGCGTAGATCTATGTCTATATCTTCAACTAAAATAGACATTTCTGAGGCAATAATATTAAGTAATGGTGCTCTATTAAAATGACTTTCTGGGTAGCCTGTCATTTCGAGCATTTTTGGATTTACGTATTCAATTACAAATTTCTCATCGGTGATCACAACCCCAGTGCCCGAGAATGCTACCGCTTTAGATAAACGGTTAGCTGCTTTTTCAGCAATTTCTTTTTCTGTAATTCTCTGGTTTAAGCCATCGATAAGTTTGCGAATTTCTACCGTCATGTCTCTAAATGAGCCATTAAGCGTGCCAATTTCATCTTTGTTTTCTGGTGGGAATTCTGTAGTTAATTGACCTTTGCCAAAACTTGTAACTGCATAAACCAAAGTATGTAAACGGCGAAGGACTAGTTGATAAAGCGCTTGATGCAGCAATAAGGCAACTAATATTGCGTATAAAATAAAGAGACCAAAAAACTTCAGTTTTAAATCTTGTAATGCAGATAACGTCGATGAACGCTTTTTATATACCCCTATGTACCAATCTAAGTCATCAATCTTACGAATATTGATAATATGAGCTTCGTCATTTTTTTCAAACGAATTTGCGTATTCAGGTAACTTCACCGCAATTACATCGTCAATAATCGACTGCAGCGCTGGGTTTACAAATTCGTTAGTAGCAAGTGCTTTATTATCGCTACCATAGTCAGCTAGTAAGGTCGGATTTAAATCTGGGTGTGCTAACAATTGCCCTTTACTATCAAACACAAGTAGGTGTTTTTCTTTATCACCAACAGGTAAAAACGAAATAAGTTTGTTGAGGGAAATATCGCTCCCCGTCACACCTAAAAACTCATTATCGACATAAACAGGCACTAGTAAGCTAATAACCCATTTGCGCCATACTGTATCGTAATAGACTTTTGACCATGCAGGCTCTCTTACTGTTTCAAGCGTACTTTTAATCGATTTATAAGTTGAGCCATTCGTTGCTCTAAAGTCGGCAGGTGCGTTTAATGCCCAATTTGGAGGAGAAACACGAATAAAATCATCATCTGTTATTAGATAAAAGTTAAAAAAGTCGTGTACCAGTGTAGGAGAAATTATACGCCACAGCATCTCAGAATCATTAAATAGGCGTTTATAAAAAGGAGAGTAATTTTGCTGTGGTAAAAATGCTGCTGATAAACCATCAGCCGAGGCACTTCGAATCGTACCGTCACTATTAAATTGTAACTGTGATTTATTGCTTAAATTAATTGGTGAATTGGGTTGAAAAAGTTGTTGTGTTACTACGTTATTAGCTTGCTGAGCAATATTTACTTTTGTTTTAATGCGCTCATTAAATTGCTTTACTAATAAGTCTGTCGAGCTTTTTAAAACTTCGTGTTCTTCAAAAACGAGTTGTTTCTCTTCAGATTTAAGCATTAAGGCAGCCGCACATACCCCAGCTATTAAGCAAATAGCGGATATGAGTAGCGATAGTTTTACACTTAAAGAATTCAATCCAAAACGCGATGGAGGGCGTCTGTAAACCACGGGTCAACCTTAATTATTAATAATTGTTATTATTTGAACCAGTTAACGAAATATACCAGATCCGGATTCATATTTATAAATTATTTGTAAACTTTCTATAAAAACTAATATAGTGAAATAAATAGTACTCCAAGCTTATTTAGATCTTTATTGACATTGTTAGCAACTCTCCATACATTAACTGCATGAACATATTTATCTCTCGCACTTTTTTTTCGTTTTTTAGCTTCTTTATATAGAAGAGGCTTCCCTGTTTGTGAGATAAAATCAATCGAATAGTAAAGCCTCCCAACCGGGAGGCTTTTTTGTTTTTGCTGTGTAATAACAGCTTACTTTTGGAATGAGGATACCAAAATGACAAGTGATGTTTTAAATACCCTAAGACACGATATAAATGAAATAGACTCCGATTTACTCGTGTTATTAGCTAAACGTCGTCGTATTAGCCACGGTGTGGTTGAGTACAAAATTGCTAACAACAAACCAATTCGCGATGAAGCACGTGAACTCGCACTTTTAGAGAAACTGATTGGTTATGGTAAATCACTAGGTTTAGATGCTTACTACGTGAATAATGTTTTTCAAACTATTTTGGAAGACTCTGTTTTACATCAACAAGCAATGCTACAAAAAAACCTGAATCCAGATGCCCTTAGTGAAACACACCGTGTAACTTACTTAGGTGGTCAGGGTTCTTATAGCCAACTAGCATGCCATAAATATTTTAGCCGCCGCCCGGGTAAATTAGTTGAAATTGGCTGTACATCGTTTGACGAAATAACAGGTAAAGTAGAGAACGGCCAAGCTGATTTTGGTTTATTACCCATTGAAAACACAAGCTCTGGCAGTATTAACGAGGTGTTTGACTTATTACAGCACGCGCAAGTGTCTATTGTTGGAGAAGTAACTCACAGTGTAGAGCATTGCTTACTCGCCAACCCTGATACTGAACTTAGCCAACTAACAAAAATATTTGCACACCCACAACCATTTGCGCAGTGCAGCCGCTTTTTACAGGGCTTAGGTGATTTACAACACGAAACATGTGACTCAACATCAAGCGCGCTACAATCAGCTCTGAACACACCATACAGTGCTGCAATTGGCTCTGCACAAGCGGGGAAAAACGTAGGGCTTGAGGTTATTAAATCAAACCTAGCTAATCAAAGCGAAAACCATAGCCGCTTTATTGTTGTTGCACGTAAGCCTCTACAAGTGTCTAACCAAATTCCAACTAAAACTAGTTTGATCATGTCGACAAAACAACAAGCGGGCTCACTAGCCGATGCGTTAATGATTTTTAAGCAGCATAAGATTAATTTAGTAAAACTTGAATCTCGCCCTACTCCGGGCAATCCGTGGGAAGAAGTTTTTTATGTTGACCTAGAAGCAAACTTAGCTGAAAGCCAAGTAAAAGAAGCGCTAGAAGAACTTAAAGAGCACACCCAATATGTACGTATTTTAGGATGCTACCAAAGCGAGTCACTACAGGCAGTAAGCGTTAATACTTAATAAGCAATTTTACAAATCAAAAAAGGGCCGATATCGGCCCTTTTTCGTTAACTGGTACCAGTCTGCATAAATATTTTAGCAATTTAACGAATTAAATCCCCATACTTAAGCAAACGGTATAACAAATATTAATCTAAAACTTTTGAATCATTCGCTTTATTTAATAAGCTTCTGCTTTGCGTTAAAAAGTGTTCTGTCGAGTCAGAAAAGTAAACTTTAGCTTCAGCAAAAGAATCAATAAGCGCGGCTTTATCTCCCGCTTTTAATTTTGCTAATGTACTTGCGAAGGTATCTTGGTACTGTGCAAGTAAGGTTTCTACATCATCGAATTGTGCTAGCATAATATCTGAGTAAAGCTCAGGCGACTGTGCAAATAAACGCCCTACCATCATCAGTTCTAATTGATATATAGGTGACGAGCAGCTACGTAATTCTTCTAGTGTATGACTTTGTTTTGCTAAAAATTGTCCGTACACAAATGTCGTTAAATGGCGCATTACCTGAATAATTTGCATTGCTTCATCATGCTTTTTAGCATCAAGCTCAACAAGCTGACAACCCCATACTTGTAACTGCTGTAACAAGCCTTTTGCCGCTTGGTGCTCTCGTCCTTCACATACAACGACTGTTTGTTTTACCCAGTGTGATATATCAGGCCCAAACATAGGATGTAAACCAACCACAGGGCCACTGTGCGCAGCTTTTAGTGCTTTAATAGGCGATTGCTTTACCGATGTAATATCAACTAGTAAACAGTCATCATCTAGTTTAGGTAACTTAGCAACGACAACGTCCAATGCATTAATAGGTACGCTAATCATTACCAGCTTGGCACCTTTTAAAATACTTTTCGCATCGTTTTGCTGATCTTTATCTAAAATTTTAACTTCGTAACCTGAGCGAATAAACTGCTGTGCAAATAACTGGCCCATGGCGCCTTGACCACCCACAATCACAATTGGCGAAAGCTCTGGCGCTGCGCATGCAAGTTTTGCTTGTTGGTTTTGATAGGCTTCTCGCATCATACGTCTTAGTATATCTTCAACGAGATCTGGGCTTACATTTTGATTTATTGCTTCTTGTCGTCTTGCCGCTAATAGCTCTGCTTCACGGGCAGGTGCATGTAAAGGTGCGCCTGTTTGTTGTTTTATCTCACCAATTTTTTGCGTAATACCATTACGTTTAGCGAGTAAGGCAACAAGTTGTGCATCGCATTCATCTATACCTTCTCTTAGCTGTGCTAAATCACTTATGTCAGCCACGTTCGTCCCACCTTAAAAAACCAAATAACGTAAATATAAATTTACATAAAAGTAAACTAATCAATACGATAAATACTAACAGGATCAGCTAACTGAGAAAAGGCTAAAGCGGAAATTTTACTAATGAGGAATTGAGAATTGAGAATTGAGAATTGAGAATTGAGAAATAATATTCTAAAACCAAAACGGGTTGCAACCCGAAGGATGCAACCCGTTTTTTTGCGTTGATAAACAGCGCGTATTAGTTAAGTTTTTCTCTAATACGTGCAGATTTACCAGAACGCTCACGTAGATAGTAAAGCTTAGCACGGCGAACTGCACCGCGACGCTTAACTGTTACGCTATCAATAAGAGGGCTGTGCGTTTGGAATACACGCTCAACGCCTTCACCGTTCGAGATTTTACGAACTGTGAATGCTGAGTGAAGACCACGATTACGCTTAGCGATTACAACACCTTCAAAGGCCTGTAGACGCTCTTTAGCACCTTCTTTTACTTTTACCTGTACAACCACTGTATCACCAGGGCCAAATGCAGGTACGTCTGTTTTAAGCTGCTCATCTTCAAGCGCTTTAATAATATTTTGGTTTACTTTTGCCATTATGTTTCTCACTTTCCTAGGTGTAACTGTCTTCTAGCCACAAGCTTTTTGGTACTCTTGCTGAAATTTCGCGAGTAATACCGCTTGCTCCTCAGTCAGAGCTAGGTTATGCAACAAGTCAGGACGTCGTAACCAAGTTCTGCCTAATGACTGCATAAGCCGCCATTTTGCTATCTCTTGGTGGTTACCACTGAGTAATACAGCAGGAACCTGTTTGTCGTCCAATGTTTCTGGTCGTGTATAGTGTGGACAATCTAACAAGCCATCCGAAAACGAATCTTGTTCTGCTGACTGGTTATGACCTAACACACCTGGCACTAATCGCGCTACTGCGTCAATTAATGTCATGGCAGGTAGTTCACCACCACTCAAAATAAAATCACCAATTGACCATTCTTCGTCAACATATGATTCTATTATTCTCTCATCTATACCTTCATAGCGACCGGCAATCAAAATCAGTTTTTTAGAGTTAGCGAGTTCGCTAGCACCTTGCTGATCAAGTTTGCGCCCTTGCGGGGACATATAAATTACTTTAGCACCATCACCAGCTGCTTTTTTAGCTTCGGCAATCGCTTTTTTTAATGGCTCAACCATCATTAACATACCAGGTCCGCCCCCGTAAGGACGGTCATCTACGGTTCTATGCTTATCTAAAGCGTAGTCTCGCGGATTAAAGCAGTTAAAATCAATTAAGCCATTTTTTACTGCGCGACCGGTAACACCTTGGTCTGTAATAGCGTCAAACATGTCTGGAAAAAGGCTTATCACCCCTACCCATAATGAACTAGTTTGCGTCATTAAAAACCAGGATCCCAGTCTACGGTAATTTCTCTTGCGTCGTATTTAACTTCTTTAATAACTGAATCAGTTAAAAAAGGAATCAAACGCTCAGCTTGACCAAATGCGTCTTTACTGTTTGCTTTAACAACCAGTACGTCATTTGATCCTGTCTCCATCAGGTCATCAACAATGCCTAAGCTATAACCTTTATCGGTTACAACAGACATGCCAATGAGATCTCGCCAATAGAACTCACCTTGCGGGAGTTCTGGTAAATGCGCTGCATCCATTGAGATTTCTGCATGGGTATAAGCCATTGCTTCGTCTCGGTCGTTTACCTGCGCAAATTTAGCGATAAAGCCTTTGTTGTGGCGACGCCAGTCGACCACTTCTAAGGACTGCCATTTACCTTGCTGCCCTATCAACCACGGGCTGAAATCGAAGATCCCTACGGGATCATCAGTAAATGAATGTACCTTAAGCCAGCCCTTTATACCATATGGGGCACCGAGCTTTCCTACGACAATTATTGATGAGGTGTTCTCTTGACTCATGGTTACACTTACGCCTATTAAGCCGCTTTACGAGCGTCTTTTACTAACTTAGCTACGCGATCTGAAAGAGATGCGCCCTGACCTACCCAGTGTTCAACACGTGGTAAATCTAAACGAATTTTTTCTTCTTGACCTGAAGCAATTGGGTTAAAAAAGCCTACTTTCTCGATGAAGCGACCGTCACGCGAGAAACGGCTATCCGCAACCACAATTTGATAGAAAGGGCGTTTTTTAGCGCCACCACGTTGCAAACGAATAGTTACCATACCGTCCTCTATAAAGATTGACTGTTTTCATTAATAAGATTTACTCCCCAGAATGGGGAGCTGGGGAATTGTACGAGTTTTTGGCAATAACGCAAGTAAGAAGTGAACCAAAAAGGCAGTTTAGTAGGTTAAACCGTGATCTCAACGACAAATAAGAGCTAAAGGTGTATTACATGCATAATTTATTCAACAAAAAAGGAGCTATTTGCTCCTTTAAATATGATTCGCTATTATTTTAAAAAGTAACTTAATGGTACTTTTTAAAATTTAGGACCGCCGCCGCCCATCATTCCAGGTGGTAACATGCCTTTCATACCGCGCATCATTTTAGTCATGCCGCCTTTACCTTTCATTTTTTTCATCATTTTTTGCATTTGCGTAAACTGCTTAAGCAACTTATTAATCTCTTGTACTTGTGTACCAGAGCCAGCTGCTATGCGTTTTTTACGCGAACCTTTAATGATTTCTGGGCGTGCACGCTCTTTTTTAGTCATAGAGCTAATAATAGCTTCCATTCGAATAAATGTTTTATCACCCATTTGACCTTTAACAGCATCTGGTAAGTTAGACATACCAGGGAGCTTATCAAGCATTGACATCATGCCACCCATGCTTTTCATTTGCTTTAATTGGTCAGCAAAATCATCAAGAGTAAAACCTGCGCCTTTAAATACTTTTTCAGCAACTCTAGCAGCTTGCTCTTTATCTACTTTCATCTCGACTTCTTCGATTAATGAAAGTACGTCACCCATGCCTAAAATACGCGACGCTATACGGTCTGGGTGGAAAGGTTCAAGTGCGTCAGTGCGCTCACCCACACCCATAAACTTAATAGGCTTGCCAGTGATGTGACGAATAGATAAAGCAGCACCACCACGCGCATCACCATCAGTTTTTGTTAATATAACACCGGTAAGTGGTAATGCTTCGTCGAATGCTTTAGCTGTATTCGCCGCATCTTGACCTGTCATTGCATCAACAACGAACAAGGTTTCAATTGGATTGATTGCTTTATGAAGATCTTTAATTTCATCCATCATGTTGCTATCAACATGTAGACGACCTGCAGTATCAACAAGTACTACATCTATAAATTTCTTTTTAGCATGAGAAATTGCAGCGGTTGCAATATCAACAGGCTTTTGCGAAATATCACTTGGGAAGAAATCAACATCAACTTCTGCTGCAAGCGTTTCTAGCTGTTTAATCGCCGCAGGGCGATAAACATCGGCACTTACTACAAGTACTGATTTCTTTTTTCGCTCTTTTAAAAACTTAGCAAGCTTAGCTACACTGGTGGTTTTACCCGCACCTTGTAGACCCGCTACCATTACAACGGCTGGCGGTTGCGCATTTAGACTTAGCTCTTCATTAGCCTCGCCCATTGCTTTTTCTAGTTCTTCACGCACTATTTTTATAAATACTTGGCCTGGGCTTAAGCTTTTTGTAACTTCAACCCCAACTGCACGTTCTTTAACTTGTTTTACAAAGTCGCGAACAACAGGCAATGCCACATCGGCTTCTAAAAATGCCATACGCACTTCGCGAAGTGTGTCTTTTATGTTGTCTTCCGTCAGACGGCCACGGCCACTGATATTTTTTAAGGTTTTACCTAATCGTTCTTGGAGGTTCTCAAACATGTAACGGTTCCGATAAGACGTTTATATCAATCCATTTAAATTTTACGATTAATTTGATTTTTCAATTAACCTAGATTGACTTATTAAGTTTCAATTAAAAGTAGTATACCGTATATGGCGTCTTACAATATAGTGTTCAAGTGCACCTTGATGAGTTTCTTTTTTTAAGGTCTATGCATTTGCTTTGCTATAAAATACAATGGCTATATAACAACAAGGATTATTTTGTCTCAAATTAAGTGGCCCAAGCACAATGCTGATTATTAGTTTAACTATTATTGCCAGTTTATTTTATGTGTTAGCAACGTCTCACGTGCTTTCACGCCTGTTTCATCAACAAGGCCCAAGCCAAAAAGTAACCGTTATTTTAAGCACGGTTGCTATAGTGGCGCACATGCTGCTGTTAGTTAACTCTGTTTTTAGAGCCGACGGTCAAGATTTAAGTATCGTAAACGTCGCTCTTTTGACGTGCTGGGTGATTGTGGTCTCGGTGACGACTGTCTCGCTAAAATTCCCTGCTACTTTATTGTTGCCCGTTGTTTATGGTTTTGGTGCCTTACTAACCATTGCCAGTTTATTTATACCTCATCATATTTTATTGCAAAGTATTAATATTGAGGTGGGTTTAGTAACGCACATCTCTTTATCTTTGTTAGCCTACTGTATTTTAATTATCGCTACTTTATATGGTGTACAGTTTTACTTTATTGATAAACGTTTAAAACGTAAAGATTTAGCAATTGTGCATAGCCATCTTCCGCCTTTAATGGTTGTGGAGCGCCAGCTTTACCAACTTCTTAATTTAGGCACTATATTACTCACATTTGCATTACTTTCAGGGTTTGTATTTCTTGATGGAATGTTCGCTAAAGAGTTCATTCATAAAACAATATTGTCGTTAGTTGCGTGGGCTATTTTTGCCGTTGTTGCTATTGGTCATATGAAAAAGGGTTGGCGCGGTAAACCGGTGGTTATTACAATCATGGTCGCTGCATTTGTCCTCACACTCGCTTATTTTGGCAGCCGTTTCATACAAGAAGTGATACTAAATAAGTTTTAACTTGACTCTGCTTGCTCACTCTAGCTTAATACGCATTGATTTATAAGAAAAGGATCCATCGTTGGACGACATATCGACAAGTACCCTATTTATCATTTTAGGTTTTTTGGTGCTTTTTTCTGCTTATTTTTCTGGTTCAGAAACCGGAATTATGTCAATCAATCGTATACGCCTGCGACACCTTGCTAAAGAGGATCATCGTGCAGCTAAACGAGTCAGTAAATTACTTAGCCGTCCAGATAGGCTCATCGGTTTAATCTTAATCGGTAATAACCTTGTTAATATTGCAGCAGCCCAAGTTGCAACCATTATAGGTATTCGCCTTTACGGTGACCTCGGTATTGCAATAGCTACAGGTGTGTTAACTTTAGTCGTGCTTATATTTGCTGAAGTAACCCCTAAAACCCTTGCTGCTCTTTATCCTGAAAAAGTTGCCTTTCCAAGCTCTATTATTTTAAAAGGGCTACTTAAAATAATGTTCCCTTTTGTGGTTGTTATTAACTGGATGACCAACGGAATATTGCGATTATTTGGTATTAGTGCCGCACAAATCGACGAACACAGCATGAGTAAAGAAGAATTAAAAACAGTACTCAATGAGTCAGGCGCACTTATTCCTGCTCGTCATCAAAGTATGCTGACTTCAATTTTAGATTTAGAACAAGTAACCGTTGAAGATATTATGATCCCACGAAACGAAATTGTGGCCATTGATATTAATGACGATTGGAAGCTAATTAGTCGCCAACTTACCCATGCACAACATACTCGTGTGTTGTTGTATCGCGATAATATAGATGATGCAGTAGGTTTTATTCACTCACGTGATGCGCTTCGTCTACTTACAAAAGAGCAATTTGATAAACCATCTTTGCTACGAGCTGTACGTGAAATTTACTTTATCCCTGAAGGAACCTCACTAAATACTCAGCTATTAAAGTTTCAGCAATCTAAAGAACGCATAGGCTTAGTGGTAGATGAGTATGGCGACATCCAAGGCCTAGTGACCCTAGAAGATATTTTAGAAGAAGTTGTTGGCGATTTCACAACTACGCAAACTCGTACGCCGAGCGAAGAAGTAGAAACACAAACTGATGGCTCATGTATTGTGGATGGCGGCGCTAACGTACGCGATTTAAATAAAGAAATGGGTTGGGATTTCCCGCTCGATGGACCTAAAACTTTGAGTGGTTTAATTGTTGAATACTTGGAGAATATTCCTGATGCAAATATTAGTTTGCGTATCGCGGGATATCCTATTGAAGTACTCGAAGTTAAAGAAAATATGATAAAACAAGTGAAGATACTGCCGAATAAGCGTTCTCGCTAAATAAAAAAGGAGCCAATTGGCTCCTTTTTTATATCCATTAATAACTATCTAACCAAATATAAGACGTTCAAACCAACCTTTATCAAGCTCTTCTTCGCAGTGTTTTAATTGCGCACCATAACGGCTAGCTCTGTGCTTAACTTTGTTCGCAACACCCATTAGCCACTTTTTCTTTTTGTACGTGCCACGCTTATACCCACCCCAACCTTCATGATAATTAAGGTATTGTGCGTAAGCATCCCATTTAGAGATTTTATTTACTTTATGCGTTTTATAAACAAACCACGCCATAAAGTCGATTGCATCGTCAAAGTCGTCTCTATCAGCACCGTTGTTGCCTGTTTCACGAATATAATCAGACCATGTTGGTGTTTTAGCTTGCGAGTAACCATAGGCATCACTTGCGCGACCAGTAGGAATTATCCATAAGAAGTACTCCACAGGCGGAGCGGCATCATGCTTAAATGAGCTTTCTTGGTACATCATACTCATGAGTACATGCTTGGGAGAACCCCATTTTTCTTGTGCATCTTTTGCGTCGAAATACCAATCTGGCTTTTCTTCAAAGATTTTACATAAATCGTTAGGTTGCTTTGGGGGCGCTGTAGCACAACCGGCTAAAGTAATGGCGAGAGATAGGATAATTGCATTTTTTTTCATTTTTCTAAGATCTCACAGAACTTTTTTAAAAAGTGTGGGTCTGACTCAATGAATGCAGCAGTACAGCATTAATTCATCCCTGAATATATTTACGCAGCCAACTTAGGCTGCGTTTTTTTTGCTTAAATTTTGCTAAATACCAAGGTTATTTACCGTCAAAATACGCATCTAAAAACGCGGTAAATGACTGGGTATCTGCTTGCTCAATTGCAGCTTGTGCTTCGTTAGACTCTACAACTTGTTGTTCCAGCCAAGGCTTTAAAAACTCGCTATAGTCAGTGTCTGCGTGGCTTTGCTTATATTTACTAGCCAATGCTAGTGCAAAGTGGCCGTTGTCTAAACCAGACTCTTTTAATTGTGACACGTAACGTCCAGAGTAAGTAAGCTCTGGATTATGTATCCACGTTGCCATGCGCTTTATAGTATCTGAGTAATAGTTAACACCATAAGCATTATCCATCCATTTAGCGACATCTGTAAGCTGGGTAAATATTTCATCGCCCCACGACTGAAGGCTACGCTGTGTGTTATTAAAGTTAAGCATTAGCCCTTCTTCTCGACCTTGGTTTACTACTGTGTCGAGATTTTCAGTACTACGCGCTTGTTCTTTCCAATCCATTGGTGCTGAATCTTTTAATAAACAATACGTTAAAAACACATCTAAAAAGTGAATTTGCTCAATATCAATACCAACTTCGCTAAACGGGTTAACGTCTAATGCGCGAATTTCTACGTATTCAATGCCTGCTCGAAGCAATGCATCCGTTGGCGTTTCGCCACTTTTCGCATTGCGCTTAGGACGAATTGGCGAGTAAAATTCGTTTTCAATCTGCAGAATATTTTTATTTAACTGCTTAGGGTTTTCACTCTTGTAGTCATCAAGATCACCATAAATTTCTGATGGTGTGTTGATTGCTTTTTTAAGGCCCGCTACATATTCATCTAACGAGTTATACATTACGCGTAGTGACGACTGAGCGCTATTTGTATAACCTAAATTACCTAAACGCAGTGCTGTACCAACTTCTAAGTAAAGCGTGCCTTTACCTAGTTTTTTAAATGGTAAGTCGGTTTTTCGACCTTGCAAAAATGAGTTACACAATGCTGGCGATGCGCCAAACATGTAACTTATTAGCCATAGTTCGCGTTTAAAGTTACGAATAAGGGATAAGTAACCTTCTGAAATAAAATCTTGAAGGCTTGCATTACTTTGTTGTAACGAATGAAGTGACTGCCAAAGCGTATCTGGGAATGAAATATTAAAGTGAACACCCGCAATTGCTTGCATCATACTACCGTAGCGATTTTTTAATCCTTCACGGTATAGTGTTTTCATTTGACCAGTATTTGAACTACCAAATTGAGCTAGCACTATATCGTCTTGGTGCTCAATAAAACACGGCATACTAATGGGCCAAAGTAGTTCATCGCCCATTTTTTCTAGAGTGAACTTTTGAAGGTCTTTTAATTGCTTAAGCGTTTGCGTTGACGATTCACTAACTGGAGTAATAAATTCAAGTAAAGACTCAGAAAAATCAGTTGTAATATGGCCGTTAGTTAACGCACTGCCCACACCTTTTGGGTGACCTTGAGGTGATATAACACCATTATCTTGTATTCTTAGCGACTCTCGCTCTATGCCACGTTTAATGCCTTTAACTGCATGTTGGTGCTCATTTACTGATAACGCTTCAAGTGCGTTAGCTAAATCATGTGTTGTCAAAAAATCTTTCCTCGGGCCACGTGGCTTAATCATAAGGTTATGGGGGCTAATTACTTAGACTCAAGATTAATACCAATTTTATTGAAAATATGATCATTCTATCGCATTAAATAGCGCACTCACTGCGTTAAAAATTATTCATATAGAACAACTATATGTCATAATTTTTGCCTTGTTATTGCGCTATTTTCTTAGCGCTATAATAGATCACTTATTTAATGCAACTGGTATAAATTGCTAAGAACAATATAATTTCTCTAAGTTAATAATTATTTACCCACTCTATACATGCGCTTAATATGACCAACATCATTATATTAAGTCGTAATATTGCCATTGCTCTGGGCATTATACAAATGCTTTAAATGCGTATTTAAGTATAAATTAAATACGCAAAATATAAGCCCAAAATAATAGACCGGAACTTATTTAAAATGAGTTCAATTTAGCTACTCGATATTTAAATTTGATCTAGATCAATAAAAACAA
The DNA here is from genome assembly GCF_002836695.1 of Pseudoalteromonas sp. 78C3. NCBI lineage: Bacteria > Pseudomonadati > Pseudomonadota > Gammaproteobacteria > Alteromonadales > Pseudoalteromonadaceae > Pseudoalteromonas > Pseudoalteromonas sp. 78C3. The sequence goes on along the minus strand of NZ_PJAV01000165.1, from coordinate 7,005 downwards.
TTATTTGCCTTATGAGCATAAAAGGAAAGACGCTATTTTTTGCTTTGTAGTGTGTAACCAATATAATGACAGCAACAATAAAGGATGATAATAAACATAATGCACAATGATAAAAGCTTAAAAAATGAAGAAGTATACTTTGATGAGTCACAAGAGCTTGTTTCTACTACCGACCTCAAAGGTGTAATAACATACGTCAATCAAGAGTTTTGCTCTGTAGCAGGTTATAGCGCACAAGAGCTTATCGGTCGGCATCATAATATTGTTCGTCACCCTGATATGCCAAAAGCGGCCTTTAAAGAAATGTGGGCAACATTAAAACAAGAACACTCGTGGCGCGGTATGGTTAAAAACCGTTGTAAAGATGGCCGTTATTATTGGGTAGATGCCTTTGTAACCCCTATTTTTGAGCATAGCCGACTTGTTGGTTATCAATCAGTAAGAACCAAAGCAAGCTCTCAACTTAAGCAACGTGCACACGCTCTTTACAACAAAATAAATACCAATAAGTCATCATTTAATCTGCGAGAACACACCACAATAAGACAAGGCATTACTTTTATATGCCTATTACTTTGGCTGATTTTTATTGCTGTTACGGGATCAATCTCTTTAGCTGTAATTAGCCTATTGATGTGCGCCTTAGTTATTACGCTAAATTATGACGAACTGATTGTTACCCCTAAAATATTGCGCGAACAAAAAGCAAAAGCCGATTCAATCTCTCGCTATATTTACAGCGGCCACACACCGCATAGCGTAAGTGATTATAGAGAGCAAATGCTAAGCGCAAAATTGCGCACGGTTCTTGGCCGTATGAAAGACTCCACATTAAGCTTTAATGGCATCGCAACTGATCTAGATAAACAATCTACGCTTACTGAAAAAGGCATTTTTTCGCAAGGTGAGCGTTTAGAACAAATTGCATCAGCGATGACTCAAATGAGCTCTACCATTGGTGAAATATCAGTAAATACCGCTCAAACAGCTGATAAAGTGAATAACACCCATCAAAGTTGCTCTGAAATAAAAGACCATATTGCAGATAATAGTAAAATGGTATCTGATTTAGCTTTTCAAGTAGAAAAGGCTGCAACCACAGCCACCAGCTTAGCCTCTGAAGCAGATAAGATTGGTAAAGTAATGAGTGAAATAGAAGGAATTGCCGATCAAACTAACTTACTTGCTCTTAATGCAGCGATTGAAGCAGCTAGAGCGGGAGAGCATGGTCGAGGCTTTGCTGTAGTAGCCGACGAGGTAAGGACCCTTTCGTCACGTACTCAAAATGCTACGACACAAATCCATAGTTCTATTAAAGAAATACAAGATACTTTATTTAGCTGGTCTAAAGTAATGCAAAGCACTAAAGCACAAGCCGATAATTGTGTGCTGACAACCGATAAAACTCAAGTTGAATTAGAGGGGATTTTTATCCAAATCAGTGAAATATCTCATTTAGCAATACAAATATCATCTGCTGCAGAAGAGCAACAAATGGTTAGTAATGATATTAGTAATAATGTTTCGCAAATTAAAGACTTTGGAGATAACAACTTAAGCTTAAGCTTTAATGTGGCAAAAGGAGCAGCTGAACTTGTTGAAGGTTCACGTAGGGTGAACGATTTATTACTAACTTTTAAAGTTTAACAAACATAAAAAAGCCGCTATTTTAGCGGCTTTTGAGTTTAATTATTTACAATTAACGCTTGGAAAATACCAGAGAGTCGTCATTTGCATCAATAACGATCACGCAACCTGGTAAGTAGTCTCCATTGAGTAACTTTTGTGCCAGCGGGTTTTCAATCGTTTGTTGAATAGCACGCTTAAGCGGACGTGCACCGTACACAGGATCAAACCCACTTTCTGCAATTCGCTCAAGAGCAGCATCGCTTATTTCAAGCAGATATCCCATCTCAGTTAAACGCTCACGTAATTTCATTAACTGAATATCAGCTATTTCTTTTATATGCTCGTTTGCTAACGGGTGGAACACGACAGTCTCGTCTATACGGTTAATAAATTCAGGCCTAAACTCATTAATTAATACTTCCATTACTTTAGCTTTAAGGGTCGTGTAATCATTATTACCCGCTTGCTCTTGGATAATATCTGAGCCTAGATTTGAGGTCATGATAATAACGGTATTTTTAAAATCAACGGTTCTACCCTGCCCGTCAGTTAATCGGCCATCATCTAATACTTGCAGTAAAATATTAAACACATCCGGATGTGCCTTTTCTATTTCATCAAGCAATATCACTGAGTAAGGTTTACGACGAACAGCTTCTGTTAAATAACCGCCCTCTTCGTAACCCACGTAACCTGGAGGAGCCCCTACTAGACGTGCGACTGAATGTTTTTCCATAAACTCAGACATGTCGATACGCACCATGGCATCTTCGGTATCAAACATAAAACCAGCCAGTGCTTTTGTCAGCTCTGTTTTACCCACACCAGTTGGACCTAAAAATAAGAAAGAACCAATAGGACGATTAGGATCTGCAAGCCCGGCACGTGAGCGTCGTATTGCGTTAGAAACAGCAACAACCGCTTCATCTTGCCCTATTACTTTACTGTGTAACTTATCTTCCATTTGCAGCAGCTTTTCACGCTCACCTTGTAGCATTCTTGCAACAGGAATACCTGTCCAGCGAGACAGTATTTCAGCAATTTCATCCTCACCTACTTGGTTTTTAAGCAGGGTCATTTCTTGCATTTCGGCTTGTGAGGCTAAATCAAGTTTTCGTTCAAGCTCTGGAATTCGCCCATATTGCAGCTCTGACATACGCTGTAAATCACTTGCTCTTCGCGCTACATCTAAATCTAATCTTGCTTGTTCAAGCTCGGCTTTAATTACTTGCGTGCCTTGAAGTGATGCTTTTTCAGCATTCCATATCTCGTCTAGCTCACGATATTGCCCATCAAGGTCGGTGATCAACTCTTGCATTTCAGCTCGGCGTTTTTGACTTGCTTCGTCTTTTTCTTTCGCTAGCGCATTATCTTCTAACTTTAGCTGGATGATACGGCGTTCAAGCTTGTCTAACGATTCTGGTTTGGAGTCAATTTGTAATCGAATTGAAGAACCCGCTTCATCTATTAAATCAATCGCTTTATCGGGTAACTGACGATCGCTAATGTAACGATGAGATAACTGCGCCGCAGCAACAATCGCGGGATCAGTAATTTCTACTGAATGATGTAACTCATATCGCTCTTTTAAGCCACGTAATATTGCAATGGTATCTTCAACAGATGGCTCTTCAATAAGTACCTTTTGGAATCGACGCTCAAGAGCTGCGTCTTTTTCTATATATTTACGGTATTCATCAAGCGTGGTTGCGCCAACACAGTGTAATTCACCGCGTGCTAATGCTGGCTTTAACATATTGCCTGCATCCATGGCGCCGTCACTTTTTCCTGCACCTACAATAGTATGTATTTCATCAATAAATAAAATGACTTGGCCTTCTTCTTTAGCCAATTCGTTTAATACTGATTTTAAACGTTCTTCAAATTCGCCACGGTATTTAGCACCCGCAACTAACGCCCCTAAATCAAGTGATAGTACGCGTTTATTTTTTAATCCTTCAGGTACTTCACCATTAATAATACGCTGTGCTAACCCCTCGGCAATTGCTGTTTTACCAACACCTGGTTCACCGATTAATACAGGATTATTTTTAGTACGACGTTGTAGTACCTGAATCGTGCGGCGAATTTCGTCATCGCGACCAATAACGGGGTCAAGCTTACCTTGCTCTGCTCGCTCAGTTAGATCAATCGTGAATTTTTCAAGCGCTTGACGTGTTTCTTCAGCATTTGGGTCATCAACTTTTTGACCGCCGCGAATCGCTTTAATTGCAGTTTCAATTTTAGTTGCGGTAATATTTAACGACCTAAATATATCGCCAAGTGGACCTTTATCATCGCATGCCGCCAGTACAAATAATTCACTTGAAATATATTTGTCTTTGCGTTTTTGCGCGTACTTATCACATAGATTAATAAGTGATGCCATATTGTTTGATAGCTGGACATCGCCACCTACACCTTCTACTTTAAATAATTTTTCTATTTCTTGTGAAAGCTTGGTGTTGAGTTCGTCAGCGCTGACACCCGTTTGTGCAAATAATGCACGTACACTAGAGCCACTTTGCTTTAGCAATGAATACATTAAATGTACGGGTTCAATAAATTGATGATCGCGACCAAGGGCTAGCGATTGCGCATCAGAAAGCGCAGATTGAAATTTACTTGTAAATCTATCTAAACGCATGGTGTTACCTATTAAATAATCTAATTGCTTAATTAATGGGTATGTTTAGGTGTTTGTTCAAGGTGTAGGGGGAAATATAATGATTAAAGATACTAATTACTTGCGCCAGATCAAACTTGCCATACGTCCAGTTTGTCCATCTCGTCGATAAGAAAAAAATAAGTCACTTTGGGAGACGGTACAATAGTCGCCGCCTTTAATATTTTTAACGCCTAGCTGGGTAAGTAGAGTACGCGCAATACCATAAATATCAGCAAGATATTTGCCATTAGTTTGTAGTGTAAATGCTTGAATAAATGAAGGGGACCTTTTTTGAAATAACTCAAACACCTCAGCCCCAACCTCAAATCGGTTTGGTCCAATTGCAGGCCCTAGCCACGCACTTATATTTTCATATTTGGTACTAAAGCACTCTAATGTATTTTCAATAACTCCCTGCTCAAGTCCTCGCCAGCCGCCATGTATAGCTGCAATTTCTTTTTCATCATCACTCACTAATAAAATAGGTAAGCAATCGGCGGTCATTATAGCCAAAGGCTGATTTAATAACTGAGTATAAAGCGCATCAGCATCGTGTAACTCATCAAAATCAAAATATTCATCAACAATAACAACATTAGAGCTATGAATTTGATTTAGCCACACGGCAGGTTTAGGTAGAAGGTTTGTTAATAATGAGCGGTTTTTTGATACATGATTTTGATTATCACCAACATGGAATCCCAAATTAAAACTTTTAAATGGGATTTTTGAAACACCACCTCCACAAGTAGTACTTAACGTTCCTACTTTATGAAGGTTTTGCCATGTCGCTGACAATAAGTGCATTATCTATCGATATCAGGATTAGCTTTAGTATCTTCACGTAGTGCATGTGTCATAGCAACCATATCATCAGGGATAGGTGCTTGCCATGTCATCATTTCACCGGTGATTGGGTGCGCAATGCTCAATTTTACAGCATGTAGTGCTTGGCGTCTAAAGCTACGAAGTAACTCAAATAACTCAGGTGTTGCACCTTTAGGTGGACGCGGACGGCCGCCATAAGATTGATCGCCAATTAGTGGATGATTTAAATGTGCCATGTGCACGCGAATTTGATGCGTACGACCTGTTTCTAAGCGCAGGCGTAAACGAGTATGAGCACGGAATTTTTCAGCAACACGGTAATGTGTAATTGCCGGTTTACCCAGTTCATGTACTGCCATATGCGTACGCTGAGTCGGATGGCGGCCAATTGCTTTTTCAACCATACCACCTGCGGTCATAGTACCATTACACAGTGCTTCATATTCACGCGTGAAGTTTTCACGCTTTTGTAGCGCTGTTACTAAATGCGTTTGTGCTGGAATCGTTTTAGCTACAACCATTAAACCGGTCGTGTCTTTATCTAAACGATGCACAATACCCGCGCGTGGTACGTTAATTATTTCAGGGTAGTAATGTAGTAATGCGTTTAGCACTGTTCCATTAGGATTACCCGCACCAGGGTGAACCACTAGGCCCATTGGTTTATTAATTACCAAAATATCATCATCTTCATAAACAATGTTTAATTTGATATCTTGTGCTTCGTATTCGCGTGGTGCTTCAATTGTTGTCTCAACACTTACAACTTCACCACCTAGTAGCTTTTCGCGTGGAGTGTTGAAAATTTCACCGTCTACGGTGATTTTATCATCCAATATCCACGTTTTTATACGAGAACGTGAATAATCAGGGAACAATTGTGCCAATACTTGGTCTAGACGTTTACCACCTAATTCGGTTGGAACGTCGGCTTGAAGAGAAATTTGCTCTGACATTAGTAACTTTACCCAATTTACCAGTGCAAGCTTTGCTCGACTGGGTTAGAATCGCTTTTAATAAAAGCATAATATAATACGCATAGTTTACTCGGTTTTACCGACTTGGCCTAGCCGAAGACATCGAAGGTAACAAATAAAATGATAAATAAAATAGGGAAACGTGCATTTGCCATTGTTTTTTCAGTTTCTGTACTTAGTTTAGGCGCTTGTTCGTCTGCTCCAGACCAAGAAGACATTCAACGTGTACCGAATAAATCTGCACACGCTTTATATGAAGATGCAAAAGAAACACTAGATTCTGGTTTATATGCTCGCGCAATTGAACTTTTGAGTGCAATAGATTCTCGCTACCCGTTTGGCCCATTCTCTAAACAAGTACAAATGGACTTAGTGTATGCACATTACCAATCAGGTAATACTGAACAAGCACTTGCAACCATTGACCGCTTTATCCGCTTAAATCCAAACCATAAAGACCTAGATTACATGTATTACATGCGTGGTTTAGTAAACATTAAAGCAGATAAAAATGCGTTCCAAGAGTACTTTGGTGTAGATAGAGCCGACCGTGATGCTAACCGTACACGTGTTGCATTTACCGATTTATCGACACTAGTAAAACGCTTTCCGAAAAGTGATTACGCGCCTGAAGCTAAGCGTCGTTTAGTATGGCTTTTAAACCGTATGGCACGTTATGAATTAAAAGTAGCCACTTACTATTATGAGCGTGAAGCTTATTTAGCTGCTGCTAATAGAGGTAAGTTTGTTGTTGAACACTACTCACAAAGCAGTTACTTAGATCCCGCGCTTGAAATGATGGAAAAAAGTTACGACCAATTAGGTTTAACTGAGCTTAGTGAGCACGCAAAGCAAACACGAAGACTAAATAAAAGAACTAAATAAACAAAAAGGCGCTTAGTA
>NZ_PJAV01000100.1:0-8277 GCF_002836695.1 Pseudoalteromonas sp. 78C3 | reverse complement strand
GGATGTAGGTAAGGGGCGTGAGCAGGACGCGGAAGCTTTGCTCGGTTTTTACTTAGCCCACTAGGTTACAAACCTCGCGCCGCGATTAAATCGCCCCTAGATTGAACAAATTTCAATCCACAAAGATCAACACGCCCTTAGCCTTCACTTATATTTTTTATGGCGGGTTTATTGTGCTTTTCGTTTTACTACCCTAAAGCGCGACATTACTTATCACTTTGTCAAAAGGCGTTAACTAAATCATGTGCTTATTTAGATAAAAAATTAGCCCGTTAATTTACTTTTAATTGAGTATAAAAAAATGCCAGCAATTTATTGCTGGCATTTTTTATAGCTTACCTATTTATTACTTTGCTAATTTTTTAGCTAGGTATAACCATGTTTCTATTACTGTATCTGGATTTAGTGAAACAGAGTCAATGCCCTGCTCTACTAACCATGCTGCAAAGTCTTCGTGATCTGAAGGACCTTGACCACAAATACCTACGTACTTGCCTTTTTCTTTAGCTGTTTTAATTGCCATAGAAAGTAGTTTTTTAATTGCTGGGTTACGCTCATCAAATAAATGTGCGATTAAACCAGAATCACGGTCAAGACCAAGCGTTAACTGTGTTAAATCGTTAGAGCCGATAGAAAAACCATCAAACATTTCTAAGAATTCATCTGCAAGTAATGCATTTGAAGGTAGCTCACACATCATGATTACTTTAAGACCATTATCGCCGCGTTTAAGGCCATGTTCTTCTAGTAATTCAATTACGCGTTTGCCTTCTTCAAGGGTACGTACGAATGGGATCATGATTTCTATGTTAGCCATATCCATGTCGTTTCTTACGCGTTTTATAGCTTCACATTCTAGTGCAAAACAATCGCGGAAGTCTTCAGAGATATAACGGGCTGCACCACGAAAACCAATCATTGGGTTTTCTTCTTCTGGCTCGTATTGCTGACCGCCAACTAGGTTTGCGTATTCGTTTGATTTAAAATCAGACATACGCACAATTACACGCTCCGGTGCAAAAGCACAACCAAGCGTTGAAATACCTTCAACCAGTTTTGTTATGTAAAACTCTACTGGTGATTCGTAACCGGCAATCATGTCAGTAATTTCTGCTTTTAATGCATCGGTTTGCGCATCAAAATTTAATAACGCTTTAGGGTGAACGCCAATCATACGGTTGATAATAAATTCAACTCGCGCAAGGCCAACACCTGCATGCGGTAAGCGTGCAAAGTCAAATGCACGATCGGGGTTACCCACGTTCATCATAACTTTCATTGGTAGTTCTGGCATTTTATCAACGCGTGACGTTAGTATTTCAAAATCTAAAATACCTTCGTAAATAAAGCCGGTATCGCCTTCGGCGCACGATACTGTTACTTCTTGGCCCGCTTTAATTAAATCAGTTGCGTTGCCACAGCCTACCACTGCCGGAATACCAAGTTCGCGTGCAATGATTGCCGCGTGACACGTACGTCCACCACGATTTGTAACAATCGCTGCTGCACGTTTCATGATTGGTTCCCAATCAGGGTCGGTCATATCGGTAACTAAAATATCGCCTACTTGTACCTGATCCATTTCTTTGATTGAATCAAGAACACGAACAACACCGCTACCAATTTTATGACCAATTGCACGGCCTTCAACAACAACGTTGCTTGTACCATTTAATTGAAAGCGTTCCATTACGTTAGAGTCTTCGTTTGAGCGTACAGTTTCTGGACGTGCTTGAACTATATATAGTTTGCCGTCGTTACCGTCTTTTGCCCATTCGATGTCCATAGGACGACCGTAATGTTTTTCAATGATTACAGCTTGTTTGGCAAGATCTTGCACTTCTTCATCTGTAATCGAAAATTTATTTGAAAGCTCAGGGGCAACATCAACGATGTCTACTTGCTTACCGTGTGCTTTATCTTCTGAGTAAATCATTTGAATGGCTTTAGAGCCAATGTTACGACGTACTACTGAAGGTTTATTTTTAAGGAGTGTTGGTTTATGAACATAAAACTCATCAGGGTTAACTGCGCCCTGTACAACCATTTCACCTAAGCCGTAGCTTGATGTAATAAATACAACGTCTTCAAAACCAGACTCTGTATCAATGCTAAACATTACGCCAGATGCTGATTTATCTGAACGTACCATGCGCTGAATACCTGCTGATAGGGCCACACCACGGTGATCGTAACCTTGGTGAACACGATACGAGATTGCACGGTCGTTAAATAATGAAGCAAATACGTGTTTAATAGCGACCATGACTGAATCGATACCAACAACGTTAAGGAAAGTTTCTTGCTGGCCTGCGAATGATGCATCTGGCATATCTTCAGCAGTAGCTGATGAACGTACTGCGAATGATACATCTGCTGCAGTATCGCCATGAAGTTGGCTATATGCGTCGCGAATGGCTTGATCTAGGTTTGGTTGGAATGGTGTGTCGATTATCCATTGGCGGATATCGGCACCGACTTTAGCGAGTGTATTTACATCATCAACATCGAGTGTATCTAGAATGTTGTGAATTTTTGCTGTGAGTCCTGATTGATCTAAAAACTCATTAAAAGCATCTGCGGTAGTTGCGAAACCACCCGGTACTTGTACACCAGCGTTTGCTAGGTTTGAAATCATTTCGCCAAGTGAAGCGTTTTTACCGCCAACTCGAGGAACATCTTGCATACCAAGCTCTTGATACCAGAGAACGTATTCTTGCACGGATCTTTCTCCAAAAAAAACAAATTGTAGGTCTAACTGTGAGAGTTAAGAAAGAAAACCTTTTATAAAGGTCATCATCATTCTACACTGGCAATAGTCCTCACGTAAACCGTGAGAAACCCATTTTAGGGATTTAAACGCAATAAAAAGGTTAATTATGAGAACTGCTTTTTATATATCAGATGGAACAGCTATTACTTCAGAGGTGTTTGGGCATGCGACTTTGTCGTTGTTTCCTATCGATTTTAATCATAAAACAATTCCATTTGTAGAAACTGAAGAAAAAGCGCACGAAATTAAAGCATTAATTAATGCAACCGCTGCAAAAACAGGCGAAAAGCCATTTGTTTTTTTTACTTTTGTTAATCACAATTTAAGTGAAATTATAAAATCGGCTGATGCAGTCACGTATGACTTTTTAACTACATATAGCGAAAAAATAGAAAAAGAACTCAATGTAGCCCCAGTTCCAAAAATGCATCGTACGCATTCTATCCACGAAAAAAGTTATGATTTTAGAATTGATGCCGTTAATTATGCTCTTATGAATGATGATGGCGGAAATATTAAAAACTTTTCTGAAGCAGACATCATCTTAATTGGCGTTAGTAGAAGTGGTAAAACACCCACAAGCTTATACTTAGCACTGCAGTACGGCATTAAAGCGGCTAACTACCCTATTACAGAAGAAGATTTAGACAATGAAGGTTTGCCTAAGTGTTTAGTCCCTTATAAACATAAGCTATTTGGACTTACGATTGACCCTGAGAGACTTGCGGCTATTAGGCATCGACGTATGGCGAACTCTAAGTATGCTTCAATTAAACAGTGTCGTATTGAGGTTCGCGAAGTGGAAATGTTGTATAAGCGTCATAAAATTGCTTATTTTAATTCTACGCATCATTCTGTTGAAGAAATATCTGCAAAAATATTGATAGAAACAGACTTGGAGCGACGTAAGTACTAACTTACTAATAAAATTATAAACAAAAAACCGCAATTAAGCGGTTTTTTTAGTATCAACAAATATTATTTACGTGCGTCTTTTAGTAAATCAGCTACTAAAAAGCCTAACTCTAATACTTGGTCGGCGTTAAGGCGTGGATCACACTGCGTTTTGTAACGCTGTGCTAGGTCATCGTCAGATAAACCGTAAGCACCGCCAGTACACTCTGTAACGTGCTGGCCTGTCATTTCTAGGTGAACACCACCTGCGTATGAACCTTCAGCTTTGTGTACAGCGAAGAACTGACTGATCTCGCGCATAATATTGTCGAAGTTACGTGTTTTGTAACCTGATGTCGCTTTTTCAGTGTTACCGTGCATTGGATCTGAGCTCCAAATTACTTTACGGCCTTCTTGTTGAACTCTTCTTACTAGTGCTGGAAGTTTTTCAGGAAGTATATCTGCACCCATACGCGTAATTAGCGTTAAACGACCAGGAATGTTATCTGGGTTTAATGCATCAATTAAACGAATTAGGTCATCTGGGTCCATACCTGGGCCAACTTTAACACCAATTGGGTTTTTAATGCCTTTGAAAAACTCAATATGTGCATGGTCTAGTTGACGAGTACGTTCACCAATCCAAACAAAGTGAGCAGAACAATCGTACCAATCACCAGATAAGTGGTCGCGACGAGTAAGCGCCTCTTCGTAACCAAGTAGTAACGCTTCGTGAGAAGTGTATAAATCGGTTTCTTTTAAGCTAGGCGCAATTGTAGAGTTAATTCCGCACACTTCCATAAACTCTAGTGCGTCTTGAATTTTATCAGCAAGTTGTTGGTATTTTTCTTTAAGTGGATTTGCAGCAACAAAGCCCATGTTCCAACGGTTTACCTGGTGAAGATCGGCAAGGCCACCTTGTGCAAAAGCACGTAATAAGTTTAACGTAGCGGCACTATGATGGTATGCAGTCATTAAGCGTTGTGGATCGGGTATACGTGCTTCTTCTGTAAACTCGATATTATTAATAATGTCGCCACGGTAAGATGGTAAAGACACGCCATTAATTGTTTCTAAGTCTGCTGAACGAGGTTTAGCGTATTGACCAGCCATGCGCGCTATTTTAACTACAGGGCATTTACCGCCGTAAGTTAATACAACAGCCATCTGTAAGATTGTTTTGAATGTATCGCGAATGTTAGCGGCATTAAAATCGCTAAATGATTCTGCACAGTCACCACCTTGAAGTAAAAAAGCACGCCCTTCGCACACATCTTCAAGTTGTTTGAATAGGCTTCTTGTTTCTTCAGCAAAAACTAAAGGTGGTGCCGTTTTTAATTGGCTTTCTACTGATTTAAGTATTTCTTGATCTGGGTACTGTGGCTGCTGCAGTATTGGCAGCTCTCTCCAGCTATTTGGGTTCCACGATTGCATAATTTTTCCTCATTCCTACATTACCTGATAAGAAGAAATTAACGTATGCAGGCCCCTATGTTCAAGGACTAAATTCACTATTTTCCAATTATTTAGTTATGAGTTAAGTATAATAGTAATCTTACTTAACCTAGGTGGTTATATAACATACACTTTAGTTTTATTTCGAAGAAACTAAAGTGTTTAAATACATGAGCTTAGAGCTAACTATTTACAATTTTAACGCATTGAGAATAAATAGTACATAAGGGTATGTTATACATAATTTAGCTAGGAACACATCATACTTAAATGGTTGCTTCTGTAATCTTAACTTTACGCGGGTAATTAATTAAAAGCTATCAAATGCTATGTACAGACCTTAATGTATGATATGAGCGTTTGTGGTGATCATTTATCTGCGCTTTAAAACCTAGAGGCATAGTCTTGTATAGCACTCGTATGCTGGACTATATTCACAAGTGCTACAACTCAAAGGTCTGGTAGCCCATTAAGTTTTCTCTTCAAAGTGATAGTGTTACTTAACAGTTCACCATGATTAAAGCCCCCACTGCTAGAAGTATCTTTAAAGAGGAACTGATATCAAAAAGCATTTGTAGTCATTGTAACCTTTAGCCTGTCACCATACTGCCAACACGGTGTAATATGAGTCAGTAATTATAAATAATAATGAATGCTAAGACGGTTAGATAAATATATGAAATTATATAACTCCGCTTAACTCATTTTTCTAAACTTAGTTTTACCACCTACTACTTAGATAATCTAGCACTTGGCGTATTAGCCTTTTTATATACGACAAAGTAAATACTCCAATCTCATATGAATTAGTAAGGAGTTTCAATCTTTCTTCATTTATATATCCCACCTTAAAGAACACATCATACTTAAATTAGTTATTATGTTACTATAAGCCCAGAGTACTATTTATTATTTATTTAGACAAAGCAAAGTGCATGTAATAATATAAGGCTAGTAAGATGTGTTCTTTGAGGTGTGTAATGGTAACTAAGGTACAAATTAGAAGTCAGTTTGATTTAATGAACGAATTAACTTTAAGGTTGATTGAAGAACTAAAAGAGTGTGAATTCTCCAAAGCGGAATATTATCAATTACCAGATGTAAGTAGTCTCGATGAGAGTAAAGTTCCAGAATCTATACTTGTTTCTAAAATCACTGGAGTACCGGCTCAAAAAGCAATCCTAAACTCTTTTTCAGACATGTATAAAAAATCAGGATTAAGCAGTCGTGTTTTAAAAAGGCACCCTGGTTTGCTCGTCATTAAAAATGCAGATAAACAAGCTTTAAATAATCGTATAGCTCAAGTAAATAAAGCTAAAGCTACGTTTAAAGAATGTATTTTAGCTATTGATAGCAACGATGCTCGATTTGAAGCAGTTCACAATGCTATACCAAATTTAATAACGCTTGCCGCATATCGTAAAATTCATAGTGAAAGCGAATCGCCATTTTCGGTTAGGTTTACTTGGATGCACAAACACGCAACTAAAACGCTGACTAAAAAAATGGCTCTCGAAATGCTCGACAAATCGGCCAGTTATCGAAATCCAAGAATGATAGATCAACAAAAATGGCAATCACTTGTAGCTCAAGAACAATTACGGGTTGCTAGTTTAGGCGAAAAGGAAAAACTTAGAATTCGCCGCCCTACTCGAGTGAGTCCACAGGTAAATGTGAGATACACAGCGCAGAATCGCTATCATGTGAGTGCTGCATTACCCTTTATTCTGATTAATCCAGAACCAGACGTAAAATTAGGTATATTACCTGATTATCAAAAACCCGAAACTCACCCTCGTAAGCGCGAGTATGATTTTTTGGTTGATAGGTTATATTTAGAACAGGTTGAGCGGTAGTCATTATGTTAAAAAGGCCACATAGTGTGGCCTTTTTAGTTATGCGTACAGTATTTAAAATAACGGTTATTATTTTTCTACTATTTCTTCAATTTTATCTTCATCAATCAGCACGGCATTTTCAACAATGCGTTTACCGCCTTGGATTTCAATGCGTTTATTGTGTTTGTTCAATGTAAGTATTTCATCGCAAAACTGATCAGACGGGTGCATTTCGTATGTGTAATCGATAATGTTACCGGTTTTGTCATCTTTAACGTTTGTAATGCTGTATTCTGATATTGCACCTTTTTCAATCAAATCTTTCATTGTGGTGGTCATATCACGACGAAGTGCTTTTAATTTATTTTCGGTAATATCATCAGTTGAATAAATAGATCCGTATTTTTCCATAATAGAAAGTAATCTAAAATGGTACGTTTTACCTGGTGCTGCATAACGCCAAAGGTGATACAAACGAAGCATCATCCAACGCGATAATCCACGTTTTAATTCTTGAGCGCTATTAAAGTAATACCCTTTGTATTCAAGGTTATCAATCATGTTATGAACAAATGCATTTAAACAGGCGACGCATTTTACATTGCCACCCTGACCTTTTTTGCCACTAAAATGCAGTGACGATAAAAAGTTCATGTTTGACTCGTAAAACGAATCATCTATATCAGAATTTTTAGTATCTGTTGCCGAATATTTAAATGAAAGTTTAGAGCCTTGCAATGCTTCAAGTGACTCTTTTATTGCAGGATATGGCATTGACTGCCCTACCGCTTTGAGTTCTTGTGCTAATTCGTTCATAGAAAAAACAACCGCGTATTGAATACCGGATTTAAAATTAATTTTAACTATTTTGCCTTTAGAAGCTAAACGAATAAGTGCTCGCTCTACTTTTTCTTCTCTATCTGATGGCCAAACAAGGTATTCAACATCTTCGCCATCTTTGCGTGTACTTACAACAGCTGGCGTTATTTTTATTTCGCCATCGTACAAAATACCATCTACTTTTTCAGATATTTTACGCGTAATAATTGTTTTTTTAGGCGCTTCTTCAAGTGGCAATTTTTTATAGCCCGAGCGAACAAAGCGTCCCCACAAATCATAGTGATTAAACGTGTTTGAATATGCACGTAATCCATGTGCTGCATTTTCAATAGAAATTCGCACGTCTTTGTTGTCTGTAAATAGTGCTAAACTTTCGTTATCTATTGCACTTTCCACCCCGTGGATTTGGCCCCTAAGTGTATCGGGCAAGTTATCTACCGAGATGTTGACCTTTCGGCTCATTGTTCTTATTTCCAT
>NZ_PJAV01000099.1:0-8331 GCF_002836695.1 Pseudoalteromonas sp. 78C3 | reverse complement strand
CTTGATACAATTTAGGTGTTTTTAATTAATAGGTTTGACCATGAAGTATTTAGTTATTATTTTTACCTTTGCGTTTAGTTCAATGTCTTTTGCGCAGCAAGAAGTCGATCTTGAAGTAAATATGAAAAACACGGGCCTTGCATATAAACAAGCGGTGCAGGCAACTCAACTTAGTGAATTTAATACTGCGATTGATGAATTTATAAAGCTGGTTAAAGTGAGTAAAACAGGTAAGTTTTACAAAAAACCTGAGCAGTCATTGCAGGGCCTTGATAAAGTGATTGCTCAAGCTGAACTTGCAAAAAAAGCAGCAAACGAGCAGGGGCTAAGTGCGGCAAAAGAACCACTGAAAAATATAGATAATTTACGTAAAAAATATCATGAGTTACACGAGCCTCCAGGGTTCTTTGAATTACTGTTCGGTTCATAAACCTAAACTATATGTATCTTTAGTAGCTACTTTTAAGCTAATTGCGTTAAAGGTATCTGCAGCAATAAATATAAGGAAACACAATGGAAATTTCAGTTTCAATGTTAGAAGGCCAAAAGCAAAGCGCTAAATTTGGCGACCTAGAAGTAATAAGCGATCAAAGCGTAAACGCTGGTGGCAATGCAGAGTATCCAGAACCGTTTGATTATTTTTTAGTAAGTATGGTTTTATGTGCAGGTTTTTATGCGCGTAAGTTTTGCGAGCAGCGTGATATTTCAACGCAAGGTATGACGCTTACTCAAAATAACGAAAATGTAGATGACAACGGTAAAAAGCTATTTTCAATTGAGATTAACTTACCAGAAGGCTTCCCTGATAAATATAAAAAGGCGCTTATTGCAGCCGTTAATACCTGTACGGTAAAAAAAGTAATTCAGGCAGTGCCAGAGTTTTCAGTAGTGGTAAAATAGTCCCCCCTAAATTAGGTAGCTTAAGCAAGCTACCTAATTATATGTTGAGCATCCCCGTTTAACTTATTTCTTTTTCATTCCTTGTACTGCTTTAAAGCGTGGGTTGTTTTTACAAATTACAAATACGCGGCCTTTGCGTTTTACAATTTGACACCCCGGACGTTGCTTAGCACTTTTAAGAGAGCTTAATACTTTCATACCTTTTCCTTTTTAACAGTCGATAAACTTTTAAAACGACGATTAAACTGCGCAACGCGGCCATCTGTAGCGGTTGTTTTTTGCTTGCCTGTATAAAATGGGTGCGAGTCACTTGATACATCAATAGGTACGTATGGATATGTATTACCGTCTATTTCTACTGTGCGGCTCGTTTTTATGGTTGAGCCAATAATAAAGTAAGAATCGGCAGCGGTATCGTGAAAAGCAACCACGTGGTAATCAGGATGAATATTTGGTTTCATAATACGCCTCAATAAATGATATGTGATAGTATATCATTTTAATTTAGCGTATTTATTCTCCCATTGCAAATTATTTAAATGTTCCTTAAAAAGGCCGTAATTGCTGGCTATTTGCGCAAACAAATCAAAAAATAAGCACTTGAATCAAAAATGCTGGCTATTGGCGTTTAGGCTGTTATAACTATATTTAAGAGTTAAAACGTTAACAAATACGGTTATAAAGTTATTACAGAGGTTATGTATGAGTGACGCAACACAACAACAAGAACAAATTGATCAAGGGGTGATGGAAACCCTAAGAGAGCGCGACCACAGTACCTTGGCGCAACAAGTAAATCCTTTAACCTGCAACCACAATGATATTGTAGAGTTACTAGCAAGGTATATGGCACTAAGCGAGCAAGAAGATGATGAGCTGTTTGATGATTGGTTTGATAACCTAACTAAAGAGCAACATACTGTTTTAAAAGTATTTGAAGTTTACCGTGGACAATATGAGCACCAAAATTAAAGTGTTTATTTTTGTAAGTATGCCAAATCCAGTGGTTATTTAAATAAAACTAAATAGCCACTACTACTTTTTCATTAAAGAGTAGCTATGTTGTATCAACCACTAATCCCACCTGTTTAAATCATAATTTTTTGCGTATTGAATCTTACCTTTATTTAGGCACGACTTACTGATATTTATAAATATTTATTTATTGCTATTTTTAGGTAATGTTCTAGTTTGAATAGGCAGACTGTTTATAGTTTAAATAAGTTTATCGGATGATATACTCGAAAATATTCGCTCCAGTTTCGTAATTTATAAAACATTTAAAATTAATAGAGCTTTAATGATTAAACCTGAGATTCCAAATAACGAAGCTGAGCGATTACACGCGCTTAGAGCATTAAAAATTCTAGATACGTCTCATGAAGAGCGCTTTGATCGTGTTACTCGTATTGCCAAGCGTATGTTTAATGTTTCTATTTCATTGGTTACTTTGATTGACGAAGACCGCCAGTGGTTTAAATCAAGGCAGGGGCTTGATGCGCCTGAGCTTCCTCGCGAAACCTCATTTTGTGGCCACACCATAAATCAAGACGAGTTATTAATAATCCCAGATACAGCTCAAGACGAAAGGTTTTTTGATAACCCCTTTGTTACAGGCGATCCTAAGGTACGCTTTTATGCAGGCTTTCCTTTAAAATTAAGGGAGGGAGTCATTATAGGCACTTTGTGCCTTGCCGATAATAAACCTAGACAACTCAATGATGAAGAAAAACAATTACTAAGAGATTTAGGCACGTTAGTCGAGCGAGAAATTCAATCAATTCAACTAGCCACAATTGATGAGTTAACAAGAATATCTAATAGACGTGGCTTTTTAAACCTTGCCGAACATACGCTAAATGTATGTAGGCGAAACAAAGTATCAATGTCGTTTATATTGTTTGATCTCAATAAGTTTAAACAAATTAATGATATTTATGGACACCACGAAGGCGATTTTGTATTAAATAAATTTGCACAAATTATGCTTAGTTCATTTCGTGATTGTGAAGTCATAGGTCGACTTGGCGGAGATGAATTTGTTGCGATGTTAAGCGACTCAGACGAGACAAAAGCAGAGTTTGTTTTACAAAGGTTTGCGGATGCAATAGAGCATGCTAATAATACCTTAAATAAGCAATACAAAATTGACTACAGTGTAGGGGTAACACACTTTAAACACGATACAGGTAAATCGGTTGAAGATATGATTCAAGATGCTGATGTTGCAATGTATCAGCAAAAAAAGCAGCAATCACTTTAGTGAGCTATTTAGTTTAATTGCTGCTTGAACTTCACTTAACTTCCTCATGCTAGTACGAATTTTATAATATGCCGCTATTCGCTATTGCAGTCATTTTTTGCAGCGGGTGATGCTAAAGACACATTTGGTTGCCAAATCCTGTTCCATATTTTATGAAGATTGTTTAAGTTTGGTCTTTGACTTATTTTTTCAAAGTTACCAATACTCACTTCTGAATCATTTTTTTGACCCACTACAAAATTAAACACATAGTTGCACTCCATGCCCATACGTAAATCAGAAAGTACAATATTGCTTTGCTGTTGGCGCACCGAATAAAACCCTTTAGTAAACCACTGCAAGCGTTTTATAGCCCATTCATCGCTAATATTATTTAACAGTGAAGGCGTTGTTTGATAAGCCGTTAATGTAACATCGCTGGGTGCGTCAAATACTGATGCATAACCTTCGTAGTATTGTCCCTCAGACATCACAACAATACGCCACAGCAAAGTGGTTAGCGGAGCAGGCGTACTAACATACGCATTTACTGGTATTTGCCTGTTGTTGAGTGCTGTTTTTACTTTGTCATCAATATTTACTTTTAAAATTAAAGCGCAAAATAAATATAGACTACTTAAAACTAAAGCCGCTGCATTTATACGATAAGCCGTTGCTGCTTTTATTTTGGGTATTAGCGTACATATTACGCCAATTAATAAAGGAAGCGTGTAAGCGGGGTCAATAATAAACACACTAGAAACCGCAAAGGGGTACTCAGTAAAAGGCCAGAGTAGTTGTGTACCGTATACCGTTAGGCTGTCTAATAGGGCATGTGTAGATAAACTTAAAAATACTAGCCAAAACCAGCGGACTTTATAAATTTGCATTCCCGCGTGTACTTTTAATATTAGCCATACAATGAGCGGGCTAATTAATAAATGTATTAATAACGAATGGCTAAAGCCACGGTGATAAGTAAATGCTTCTAAGGTTCCGCCATATGGCAAAAATACATCTAAATCAGGGAGCGTGCCTAAAATTGCTCCCCATAAAACGGCTTTTCGACCTATTTTATTGCCTAATACCGCATAACCTACAGCACTGCCTAATGCTACCTGCGTTAAAGAATCCATTTTGATTAATACCTTTAATTACTACTTTTATTATTTATACTTTTTGATTATTAAAAAGCGTCAAAAAATCAGTTAAAACGTTTAATAAGCATATCAATATTAATATACAGAACTTATAAACTAAGCCTAGGCTTTATGAAATCTAAAAAAGCCACAATTCGCGACGATACCGCACTGTTTTTTATAATACATGGCTTTGATAATTTCTTGATTATTTGGAGAATAAAACACTGATTCATCATTAGTTGCGTATTTACGTGTGATTTAATAAGTCATCTACTTGGGTGAATAGCCAGTTTACGAACGCCAATTTTAAATCTTTTAAATTACTAATAGAGTTTGTCTAATCGGTTGTGTGCTCAAGTAAACCAATAATGCTGTAGTAAGAAGTTATATCAAGCGTTATATGCAGGTATTGCTTAGCAAAATTGCCAATTAAAAAAGTAAGATGATGCTGCATAAAAGAGCTACTGCATTTATACGTAACTTACCGTCTGGCGCATGTTTTAAAGCTTAGTTGCTTCTTCTCCTGTATAAAATATTTAGCCCTTCGTTACCATAACCTACAAGATAAATTCGAGATTCAGCAAGCATAAAGTCTTATCTGTTAACCTTGAAACTAAAATTAATGACCTCATACTTGTTATGAGGTCATTAATTGTTAAGTGACAGTCATAATGAGAAGTAAAAGGTGTATTTCGTAAAACTATAGGGCGTGTTGATCTTTGGTTGTTGAATTTGTAGTAGTAAGTTTGGTTTTTAGGCAAGGCAGAGCCTATGTAGTGTGGTTGTTCCCCATAAATAGGCGATAACGCAGCATAAAAACCAAACATACACTGCCCGTTGGGTTCTTTCTAGGGGCGATTAACTCTTTGTTGCTCGGTTTTTACTTAGCCCACTAGGTTATAAACCTCGCGCCGCGATTAAATCGCCCCTAGATTGAACAAATTTCAATCCACAAAGGACAACACGCCCTAGTGAAGTTTGTATTTTAAAACCGATTATTTTATAAGGATAAACCATGACAAAACGTGTAATAGAAATGCCAGAACTCGGTATGGGAACATTCCGCTTAGAGGGCGACACGGCCTATAACTCAGTAAAAATGGCACTCGAAGTTGGGTTTCGCCACATTGATACTGCACAAATTTATGGCAACGAAGAGCAAGTAGGCCAAGCTATAAAAGATAGTAATATTCCGCGCAGTGAAATATTCTTAACCACCAAAGTGTGGAATAACAAATTAAATAAAAGCGACTTTATCCCAAGCGTTAAAAAGTCACTTGAAAAGCTACAAGTTGATTCGGTCGACTTGCTACTAATTCATTGGCCATCGCCTGCTAACGACGAGCCAATGAGTGAATACCTCACTGAATTACTAAAAGCGAAGCAGCTTGGTTTAACTAAGCACATTGGTGTATCAAACTTCACCATTGCAAACTTAAATGAAGCAATGCAAACGCTTGACTCGCGTGAAATATTTACCAATCAGGTTGAGGTGCACCCATATTTAACTAATACTAAATTACGCGCATTTTGTGCTCAGCACGACATTCATGTAACAGCATACATGCCATTTGTAGTAGGCAAAGTACTTAAAGATCAAACCATTATCGACATTGCTAAAAAGCACGATGCAAGTCCAGCACAAGTTGTTTTAGCATGGGTTAACGCCAGCGGTATGACGACAATTCCATCATCAACTAAGCGTAAAAACTTAGAAGATAACTTTAACGACCACGTTAAATTAGATGATGAAGACATAGCCCGCATTGATGGTCTTGATTGCGGCGACCGCCAAGCAACACCAGAATTTGCGCCGCAGTGGGATCAGTAAACTTACCTCAAACGCAAAGTTTAACTAAATATTTTAAGGTGTAGATTATCTACACCTTAACTTTTAAAAGGAATACACATGTTAACGGTTATAGCGGCACTGTCGTGCAAAAATATTGATGCAGATGTAATGCTTACAGCACTTGAAAACTTACAAAAGTCATCGCGCCAAGAAGTAGGGTGCTTACGTTATGAACTATCGGTAAAAAGTGATGATGAACATACAGACTATGTAGTTAGTGAACAGTGGGCGTCTGACGAGCACTTTGAAGCGCATAAAAACGAGCCACACTTTAAAGCGTTTGGTACGCAAGTTACTGGGCTTTTAACCAATAGTAGTATTGATGTATATAAATCAATTGGTTAAATTCTTTTTATAGTGCCTATTATGGTACGTATTAAAATACTTAGCTAAATTACATATCATAAAGTAAATACTCAAATAGGTGCTGTTAACTTACATCACCTTTTATTCTTACACTCTAACCTGCCTAAATACTCTACTTCCCCAATATACCAATGAAACCTATTAGGACTCTTTTTTGTTAATGCGTAGTGCGTCGAAATCAAAAGAAGTTTATAACACTATTAAAAGTCATTTTGATATCACAACCCACTCTAATAAATAGCCTATTTAATTTGTTGTTTACATTAAAGTTCTCTGGTGTAAATTATAGAAATATAATATGGCATTTTAGTCAGCCATAAATAGTCCGAGTGGTACTGAATAAGAGACTCAAAATAGCTAACTATTTATATATTTTTTGTGTGTTATATTTTTAGAGCTGAGTTAATTAAACCAATAATGGAGACATGGGTATGGAAATTAATAAATCAAATCAATCTATTCTTATTTTTATAATCCCTTTATTAACTGCGTATTTCGGATCAAAAGTCATATTTCACTTATTTGCTTTTGAGTATCTTGTGTTTACAGATACTTTTGACATTCTAAAGCTACTCATTGATATTAGTGTATTTGGAGTGTTGTTCTATATTAGTTCACTGGGTGTTGGTTACTTCATCAGAGCTAAAACATAAGTTTTTTAATCATTAGCTGGTAAATTGCTAGCTAAAAAAATCACAGCCAATAAAGCCTTAACAGCTTTAAACTGTATAATTTATATGGAGATAATAATGAAAAAATTAATCGCAATAGTAGCGTTGTTAGGCTTTGCCTCATTTGCACAAGCTAATGATAGTTTTATAGTGAATGCCAAATTTTATGATAATAAAAACTTAATTGGTTCACCTATTTTAGTAGTCAATTCAAACGAAGAGGCGTCAGTTTCAGTTGATAATTCGTATAGTTTTGCTCTTACAGTAACGCCAATTGATGATTCTACTGTTAGTTTAGCAACTGACCTAAAACTAGGTGGAAAACATATGGCTCCCTCTTTAGTTGTTGAACTAGGCAAAGAAGCAAGTATTAATATTGATGGTAAAGAACTTTCAGTTTTAGTAAGCAAATCAAGCAGCTAATAAGTTAAAAACTAGGAATATAATTAATGAGAAACTCAAGAAATGAGATAGTAAAATATGGAGTCTCTTTTGGTACGGCCCTAGCAATTGCTATTTCATGGAGTGCTAATGAGTCTGTGTTATGGGCAATTTTGCATGGTTTTTTATCTTGGTTTTATGTTATTTGGCATGTAATTACGCGATAAGTGTTTTCGCGTGTGCACTCATTGATTATGCAGATTGCGGTCAATGTTAATAGTCGAGTAATTACCATTCAAAACGATTAAGTTAAAAATATAAAAGGAATAATTAATAATGAAAGGTGCGGGTGGAAGCTCTGGTGGTATTGGGCATTTTTTTATTGGTTTGATTATGATGTGCGGTGGCTTTTATATGCTGCTAAACGCAATTTCGGTGACCTCTAATTTTGGACTAAGTTCTCGCATTTATAGTGTTAATGCTTTAGGTGGCTTTGGCGTTACAGGCGGCATGGTTATGATCCCATTTATTTTTGGTGTGGGTCTGATTTTTTATAATTCTAAAAATATTTTAGGCTGGGTGCTATCTCTAGGTTCGTTAACCGCACTCATATTTGGCGTTATATCGAGTGTTCGATTTAGTATGCGAACTATGACGTCGTTTGATTTGATTGTTATTATAATTTTAGCGTTTGGCGGCTTAGGGCTATTTTTACGATCGCTTAAATCTATTGATACTTAAATAATTACCACGCTTTGTTTTAAATACAATTTTAAT